>NZ_JBVAYD010000022.1:0-49691 GCF_055413445.1 Lacticaseibacillus sp. 22
AGGCTGCGGGGGTTTTGTGTATCGTTTTGTACTAGCCTTTTAATTGTTCTAGAACTTTAACGTTTCTCCAGTTTACCGACAATGGCTACCCAACTTAAAAGAGACAAATTTGATTCCTCTAGTACGTACCTATCTTATAAAAAGCCCTAACCGCGATGGGCATCCAAAATCTCCGGACCATGCGTTGTTCCGACAACCACCGTTTTAACCAGATCAAGGAACAAGCCGTGTTCGACAATCCCAACCTGCTTATTGAGCCATTCCGCCAACAAATGCGGGTGTTCGATCCGGCCAAGATGCAGATCGATAATGTAATTCTTAGAATCCGTCAAAGCTTTGCTGCCATCCTCATTCAAACGATAAGCTGGTTTCAGGCCTTCATCCGCCAACCGCTGTAACAGCTTGCCACTACCAAACGGAATCACTTCTAGCGGCAACGGAAACTTTCCAAGTGTGTCCACCAGTTTGGTTTCGTCCACGATCCAAATATTACGTGCCGAATTAATCGCGACAATCTTTTCGATTAAGTGAGAACGGCCACCGCCTTTAATGCCTTGAAAGTGCTTGTCGACTTCATCGGCACCGTCAATGGTCAGATCAATTTTATCCACATCGTCCAGTGCTTTCATCGGAATTTCCAACGATTCTGCCTGTTTTTGCGTCCGGACACTGGTGGCAACGCCGGTTAAACTAAGATGCTCTTCTTTAATCCGCTGAGCGATGGCTTCAACAAGATAAAAGACTGTGGAACCCGTTCCCAAGCCAATTGTCATCCCGTCTTCAACAAACTCCGCTGCCTTTTGAGCGGCTTCTTGTTTCAACTTATCTTGGTCCATAGCTAACCATCCTTTTCGCTTTGTTGTCTTCATTATAATATGAAACGAACGGCAAATGGTGGTTTGTGAAGAAAATGACAAATTGACATTTTGCATGTTTAACCGTAATCTGCATTAGTTAATGCTTTTTCACAAACACTACTCGACAACCTATAAGTAAAAGTTCAAAGCAAAAAGGGCATTTAGGTCAATAATAGGCCTGATCAAAAGCAACTCCGTCAAGGGGATGCAAAAAAGACTTACCTTATCAAACCGGGTATAGCTTTTATATAGCCTGTTTTTGCTCAGTGGTTAGCGTATTCAGAATATGATTGACCCGTTGCTCGCGTAGTTGATAAAGCCCGCAATGCTCCCTACAAAAAGCTGTCCGGTCTTTCTTAATTTCGGCTAAAATCTGATCCACGATATCATTCGTCTGTTGGTTTGCCTGACGTAAAGCCCTTATCTTAGCATTACAGTCATTTCGTTTTTTAGCCATTGATAAGACTTTTAGAATCGTCTGTGCCTTATATTCACGAATCGGATGGCATTCTTCAAGCTGGTGTTTTATCAATAAATCTTTCATCAATCAAGTCTCCCTCGCATTTGTTACTTTTTCGATGGGGCCAACGAAAAAGTAAGCAACTACACTGATCGGTTGAGTGTTGACGCATTCTGCAACCACTGATTAAAAGGCGTTGACTCACATCCTTCAGACTAAAATTCGTAAATCGTAATCATTACGATTTACGAATTTTAGATTATTCCCAAAGCCTTGTTTTGTCAATATAAGCAGGGTTTTAAATGGCAAAAAACTAATACCGTCAAACCCTTAGTTAAGGGAATGGGTATTAGTTTTTGTTTTGAGACTACTTATCAGGTAATTATTAAGCTTCACTCATCATACTTTCACTCATCAAATGGACCTCATGATCAGCATGCCGCAATTCAGGCCAGTACTCTCGATTCGCCACAATCAGATCGTCCAGCACTTCTTTTGCCACTTGCGCACTAGGCAACGTCTTCGATAGCGTAAGTGCCTGCCAGAGTTCCTGATAATCATGATGAATCCAAGCGTCCACTACCAGCTTCTCTACCATCGCCTGATTAAGGATCATCCCGCGCTGAAACAGTGGAATTTTCCCTTGCGTTAACGGTTCGGCACCATCTTTTCCGACGATACAAGGCACTTCCACCATGATGTCGTCATCAATATTGGCGATTGCGCCATTATTTTCCACAATGAGCAACATGCGTTCATGTGTATTAAAGGCAATTGCACAGGCAAGATCCACGATAAATGAGGCGTGACTGTCGATTGGAAACGCGCCGACCTCACTCGTACCCGCGTCAATGATCTTTTGTGCTGCCGTGAAAACTCGTTTTTCTCGACCGTCCTCAACCTCATTAGCGCGTGTGTATTCAGGATCAGAATGGGCAACAACATAATCTGGGTATAAATAATACTTGAGGTACGTATTTGGCAGATAGTTAGGATCCACTGCAAGCAGATCCTGAGCTTTTTTGTAGGTCGCCTGCCAACTCGCATCCATGTGCTGCGTGTCCACTTCTACTTGGGTCAGATAACCGTGATGCGCTACATAGTCTCGAATCTGTGGTAAATATTCATGGCCGGCTTTATCCTTGACACTCGTCCACCAGCCAAAATGATTCATGCCAAAATAGCGCACCTCTAAATCTTCTGGTTGTAAGCCAACAATTTGTGACATCCGCCGCTGAGTTCCAACCGGCATATCACAAATATTCAAAATTTTGGCATTTGGCCGCAGCCGGCGACATGCTTCGGCCACAATCGATGCTGGATTGGAATAATTTAGCATCCAACAATCCGGTGAATACCGTTCCATAAAGTCAATGAGTTCAATGATGTCGCCGATACTGCGCATCCCATAGGCAATTCCGCCTGGGCCACAGGTTTCTTGTCCGACAACGTGATGCTTCAATGGAATCTTTTCATCCTGTTCCCGCATCTTGTAGCCACCAGAGCGAATGTGTGCAAAACAGAAGTCAACATCGGTAAAGGCGGTTTGGGGATCAGTCGTCCAAGTAAACTCGATATTAGGTGCTTTTTCCTTTAATTCAATGGCGATCGCCTTTGCAATTATCGCTTGGCGGGCTTCGTCAATGTCGTACAGTTTCAAAGCCCGTAACGGAAAACGATCCGCATTTTCCAGCAGCATCATGACAATACCTGCTGTATAAGTACTGCCTCCGCCTGCAATCACAATAGAAAACTTCTTAGTCTTAGTCATCATAAACTCTCCTATTCAACTTCTGCTTTGTCGAACCCTAATGCTGCATCCACCGCGGTCCGTACTTTAGTGACTGCTAATCCGTAGACAACATGGACATTGTTGCCTTTTTTGATCACCCCACTGGCGCCGGTAACATTCTTTAATGTCGCTTCATCAACCAGATCAGGATCTTTTAAAACCGTTCGCAAGCGGGTATAACAATTCGTCACACTTTCAAAGTTGTCCGCTCCACCAAGTGCTTCAATAATGGTCGCGACTGGCACATCTTGGGAACCTTTGGGAATTTGTACAGGTGGCGTTTGCTTCTTCGCCTGATAATCGGCTTTACTATAAAGTTTGGTTTCTTCGGTATCTTGCTCACGCCCAATGGTTTTCAAATTGAATCGTCCAATCAAAAACCTGAACGTAAAGTAATAGATGAAGAAGAAGGCAATCCCGACGAGTATATACATCGGCCAGTGAGTTTTTCCGATACCCAGTGGCAGGTTATACAGTAGAAAATCAAGGAAGCCATTTGGTCCAATTGCCCGAACGTTAAGGAGGTTCAAGACGACCATGCTCAAACCGCTCAGCCCAGCATGAACGACAAACAGTAACGGGGCAATGAACATGAACGAAAACTCGATTGGTTCGGTGACACCAGCTAAGAAAGAAGTCACAACTGCAGGAATTAGGATTGCCTTGACTTTATTCTTGTTTTCCGGTTTCGCCATTTGATACATCGCTAAACATGCGCCGATCAAGCCAAACATTTTCGAAATACCACGTGCATCCCAGATAACCGAGCGCGATAGTAGGTGAATACCAGGATCGGCCATCTCCGCGTAATAAATATTTCTGGCACCTTCAAAAATGTGACCACCGATTTCTTCAACCCCACCAAGCGAGGTATAAAGAAACGGCGTGTAAATGAGGTGGTGTAAGCCGGTCGGAATCAGCAATCGTTCCAGTGACCCATAAAGGAATAACCCAAAGTTACCGGTCTGATTAATTACGTGGCCCAAACCGGAAATACCCATTTGGATGAATGGCCACACATAGGTCAGTGCGACTGCCAATAAAACCGTCACCGGAATCAGTACAATAAAGACAAAACGACTGCCACCATAAATCTGAAATGCACTGTGGAATTCAGTATCAACAAATTTGTTATGGATATAACCAAACGTAATACCGAGAATAATGCCCAGAAAAACGCCCATATCCAGAATCTGAACCCCAAGCACCGCTGCCTGGCCGGTTCCTTGAAGATTCTCAGCTTTGGAAAGAATTCCCCGCAGCTCCATAAACTTATTCATGGCATTGATGAAAACTAAGAAAGTCAGCAAAGCCGTGAATCCGGCCTCTGCTTTTTTCTTCTTCGCCAAACCAACCGCTAACCCCACACAGAAAATCACCCCAAGATTGGTCAGAATTGACACCAATGACCCCGACAAAATCAAACCAAAGCCCTTGGTCACTGGATTATTCATAAATGGGACAACTTCAAGCAATTTTTGATTCGTAAAGATATTGCCGATCGCGATCAAAATACCCGCAATCGGTAGAATTAGCACCGGCACAAACATTGCCTTTGAAAATCGCTGTAAGCCATCCATGACCTTTTGCTTCATCCCTTTTCACCTCTCCGATAGGCATATTTAGTAACCTGATATCGTTGCTGGTTTAAACTTAACAAAGTATCGGTGGTATGAAAACCCTTTCAAAGTCATTGGGAACGCGTTACGCTCGCTTGGAACAGGTTCCATTCAGCTCATGAAAGCCAAATAAAAAGCCATACGTTTTTCACGTACAGCCTTTCTCTACACTATAATTGTTCGATATCCACTTAAAGCTTTTTGTCTTTCAAGCGCCCGATATAAAACGTCAAACCTGAAACCAATCCTGCAATGACTGGACATAACAGCAATAGCCACACTGATTCAATGCCAAAAATTTCAGCAAAATAACCAAACAGACCAACGACGACAGATACAACAATACTGGCAGTGACAACGCGCTTCTGATCTTGGGAACTGGCCACTCGCACTCACCCCTTCAAAACTTTATTTCAGGGTATGCCATTGTTTCTGTTCATGCAAGACTTGTTGCAATGATGGTGCAGCTAATTCAGTTTCTCCACCTCGCCGATCTCCAGCTCAAACAAGGCCAGCATCTGCGGGTAAAACAGCGATGCCCGTTGATTTAACTCATCCAGTGGAAAATCATCCGCGACTTTAAGCGTCCAGTCAGCCATTTTAGCCAATGTACTGTCTGCGTTACCAGTGAAGGCAACAACGGGAACCGGCAAACTGCTGACTAAAGCCGCTTTATCAATCACACTCTGCGTCTCGCCAGACTTTGAAACAACGATAAACAATCCCAAATCCTCTAAATAATTCTCCAACAACGCAGCCGAATCACCTGGGGTTGAGAAAAAACACCGCTTACCTAGAATCTGAAATTTTTTAAACATATACTGCCCAATTACGCCTGAAAAACCAGCCGCATACAGGTACAAATATTGACTTTCAACCGCCGCGATTTGTTGAGCCACTGCGCGAATGGTCGTCGCATCATTTTGATCAAGCACCGCTGATTGCAACGGATCCTCAGTAGCGTCAACGGGTTGCATGCCGGCCTCGCCATGACGCAACATTGTCATCAACTTATACTGCATCTCTACGAAACCGCGATAACCCATTTTGTGTGCTAACCGCATGACGGTCGTGGCCGATGTGTAATTCGCTTTCGCCACGCCGCGTACGCCCAGATCTAACACACGGTCAATGTTGGCCACCAGATACCGCAAAACCGTGAACTCAGTCTCCGTCAAATTCTTCCCCGCAACCAGCTTTTCTAGTTTCACAATTGTCAGCGATCTTTTCATTGTTCGTCATGCTGATTTAACAACCAATCCTGCGCAAGTGAAAATGTTCAATCGGCATACGTCAATGTCGTAACCTGATCGCCATGCGCAACCGGCCCCGCTTTAATCGCATCGAACGCTTTCACCTTATCCATATTTGTAAACACAACCACCACAGCCGGGTCACGATTTGAGGCTTTAATCGCGGCAATATCGACTTGCGACAAAACATCACCCGCCTGAACTTCATCCCCCGCCGCAATCTTAGTCTCAAACGGTTCCCCGTCCATCTCAACCGTATCCAATCCCATGTGGACTAACACTTCAAGTCCTGCTACGGATGTAATTCCAATGGCATGTTTCGTCGGGAAAACCGAGCTGATGACGCCTGAAATTGGCGCATAAACTAGCCCTTCTTCGGGCGCAACTGCATACCCATCGCCCATCATCTTTTCCGAAAAAACGCCATCTTTGAGCGCCTCCAACGGCATTAACTCGCCTGTCACCGGTGCAGTGAAAACGTCACGCTTTTCTTTTTTGAACAACCCGAACATTAATCGCCATCCCCTTCTGAATTTAACTGAAACCCTGCAAGTTCACGGGCGTTATTTTTTATTGTACAGGAAAAAGGAGAAATATGTAAACGGTTTCTCAGCTGGGAAATACGCCAAGCAAAAACATTGCGATGACTATTTGAAGCATGCTATCATTATTTCAGTCAAAAGATTATGGACGGTCTTTTTGATTGTCTACTATTACTATTTCCAAAAGCTCCATGCTCGAAAGGGAGTATAGGCGTCCACCAATACTCCCCTGACAAGACCGTTCAAGACGGTTGACATTAAGTTGAACAATCAAAGGATCGTCGCCTTCGTCAAAAGGTTATCGACGGTCTTTTTGATTGTCTAGGATTGCTACCTTCAATGGCACCATGCTATAATAAAACGCGAAAACCGTTCAAGACGGTTGACATAAGATTTGCAATCAAAAGACCGTCATCTTCTCCAAAAGATTAGCGACGGTCTTTTTGATTGTCTAGGATTGCTACCTCCAATGGCACCATGCTATAATAAAACACGAAAGGGAGCATCGGTGGCTGCCGATACTCCCCTGACAAGACCGTTCAAGACGGTTGGCATTAAGTTGACTAATCAAAAGACCGTCATCTTCTCCAAAAGATTAGCGACGGTCTTTTTGATTGTCTTGTATTATCAGCATAATGGTGATGATCAGCGCAATCAACGATAATAAGAAATCACCGAAGACCAGCATCAGCATCAACGCATCAGCAACAGACAACTAGGCACCTCCTTCCGTATAGATTTTGATCATCGCGCATAGGCGACCACCTCACAATACGTTGGATTTGCCAACCGTCATTCACTTTCTTGTCTTGTTCATTATGCCATACAAAACGTCAAAACGCCTGCTATCTCAATGATTTCAGGCGTTTTTTAATATTTGGATTGTACTTTCTGATATATCAAACAGCGTTAGCCCTGGAGCCTCACAGCCAAGAGTTAAACCTCAGTCACTAATCCGCCGCAACCAGCTCACTCGCATCCACCAGTCGCTTGGTCATCTCCCACAGCTTGGCCACGTCTTCCGGTCGCGTCAGGCCAGTTGCCTTGTCAATGATCGAACTGTAAACATGCGGGATCACCTGTTTAACGCCGGCATCCAAGGCAATTTGGAGAATCGCTTCGTAATTATCCAAGTCAATGCCGCCAGTAGGTTCGAGGTTAAAACCTTCCGCGGCACAAGCTTTAGCCACTGCGCGGAATTCGGCTTCATGCTTCAAGCCGCCCATGGGGAAGAATTTGAAGCTGGTGCCGCCCATGTCTTGCAATAGGGCAATGGCGGTTTCAACCGGAACTTCTGCGGCCGGCTTTTGGCTGCTCTTCGGTCCAGTGGCAAGATTAACGATGCCGACTTTGCCAGTTGGTGAGACCAAGCCATTAATGACGGTCTCATTTTGGCCTAAAAGTGCGCGACTGGTACCAACGCCGGTGAAAACTTGATTAACGTGTTGGGGTTGCAAGACTTGCGAAACCCGACTCACCATGGCGCTTTGATTCGGGTCGCCTGCGCCTAAGCCAACCGATAACCCATTAGCGGTCACGGCTTGATATTTTTTCATATCTTCAATCGCCGCTTCATCGGTTGCGTAGTTCTTGGTCAAAACGCCGACCACCACATGGCCTTCCGCAGCTTCATAGATGTCTTTGGCATTGTCGACGGAACCAGCGAGCACATTTAGAGCGACACGATTTTTATAATAGTTTGGGGTTAAGTTCATGGAAGACAACCTTTCTATGCGAGAATTTCTTTGAGACGATTGACGATCAGGTCCATTTCCGCTTGATCAACGGCACGAATATCGAATTCGATGATCCCTTCATTAGCCCGATATTCGCGCGTGTAGATAGCCGGATCCCCTACCTTTAGTTCGGCTGTAACCTGCTTGGCATTCTTGGGACTGGAGGCTTCTACCGTCACCGCGGCCCGGAAAATCGGGCGTCCGGCGCCATCTTGGACTTCCTTCACGTTCAGGTGTGACACCTCATTCAAAGCGGCCACGAATGGGTGTAGCCGCTTCTTCATCGCGTCACCGGACTCTGGACCGTGATCCAGATATTGGCTAAGTGCGGTGGTAAACCCGAGCAGATTTTCCTTGCCGATTTTCATGGCCCGGCCAATCCCAAGTCCTTGCAGTTTCGTCCAACCGATATACGGCTCCTTGCCGAAAACCAAGCCTGACGCTGGGCCTTCAATCGCCTTGGCCCCAGAAAACAGCACCACGTCAACGCCCATTTCGACATACTTGTGCAAATCCTCTTCCGCCGCAGCATCGAGAATCAACGGAAGATCGTGGCGATGAGCAATCTCCAAGGCTTCCTGAATTGTCAGCATGCTTTTTTGCACCGCGTGATGACTTTTCACATAGAAAATTGCTGCAGTGTTGGCTGTGATCATCATCTCCACATGTTCCGGCGTGCACATATTGGCATACCCGGCCTCAACTACCTGACCGCCGCCGAGTTCAATCATGACTTCTTCCGGCGTGCCATAATCAACATTCTGTCCCTTAGGCAAAATGATTTCACGCTTGGTATACCGCGAAGAAAACGGATGATAAACATGATACTTACTACCTTCACCGATAATTCCGGCAACAGCTTCAGCAATCCCGGCCGACGCTGAGTTCACCACCACAGCGCCTTCAGTTCCCAGTTTTTTGGCAATGTACGCGCCAGTTTTATCAACCAGATCCTTCATTTCAAAAAAGTGGGTATCCCCAAACTGCTGCGCCTGAATCGCGGCCTCCGGGACTTTGGAAACGCCCAGAATGGTCATTTTACCGCTAGCGTTGATCACGTGCTTCAAATCGTAAGTGCTGTAATAATCTGTCATGCGTGTTGTTCCTCCAAATCGTAAACCGCCCCGCCAACAACTGTGTAAATTGGCGCGATGAGTTGCTGGCCGGTTTTTGTGTTGCCATTAGAATCCGTTAATACCTTATCACCTTTTGTTAGGTTAAAAATGGTCACGTCCGCATCTTTTCCTGGTCGCAACCGGCCTTTATTCAAAAGATGGAAGGTGTCCGCCGGTGCAAAAGTCACCATCCGAATAACTTCTGGTAAGGTATAGCCGAGCAGCAACATCTTTTCCATCGTCGTCGCCATGTCATAAACGGGACCATTTTCACGATTGCGGTGGTAAATATCCGTGCTCAAGGATTTAGGATCAAGGCCATGATCGCGGGCAATCTGCATGGTTTTAAAATTAAACGAATCTGTCCCATGGCCCACATCGAAAACAACCCCACGGTCATATGCATCATAGACGAATTCCTTGATCTCACCGTTTTCATCAATCATCCCATTTGGCTTGCCGTTATAAGCATGCGTCAGAACATCCCCCGTGCCCATCGCCTGCAAAATATCTTTGAGTTCAGGCGGATTGGCCCCGACATGCACCATAATCGGCAGATGTCCGAGCAAAGCCGCATATGATCTTGCCGCCAATAGTGGCTTGATGCCATTATCAATCACCACCGAATGGCTTTCACGGGCCTTGATGCCGACGATAAAATCAGGTAAGTCCGCAACCACATCAAACAACGCCTGCTTGTTGACTTTATCTAGGTCTCCGAGCTCATCCTGCGCTAAAATACCGGTGCGACCGATATTGATCAGTGCGTAAACATTGGTCTTTTTAGCGCGTGTAATGTCGTAAAAACTCCGAATATTGTCCGCACCGGTTGATCCCGCATCGATCACGGTTGTTACGCCGGCCTTGTACCCATCTTCATCGGGATCGTCATAGTACAAAGATAGCTTTTCATAGCAATGCACGTGATCGTCAATCCACCCAGCCGTGACGTAGGATTGCTGGTGTAAGTCAATTTCCTGATGACCGCCTGCTCCTTCCAGTTTTGGTGCTACCGCAGCGATCCGGCCGCCATTAATGCCGACCTCGATCGGCTGTTCACGTTCTGTTTTACCGTTCTTAATTAAGACATCAAACACAAGTGATTACCTGCCTTTCGATTTGATTGTAGCCATTTTTGGATGCAACGCTTGGAGAAGTTTGAAGTGCGTCAACAAGTGGGGAATCTGAACATGAAAATGGTTACTCCAGTGTGCTAGGCTCTCCAAAATCTTGCTCTTCTGCCACTCTCCGAAACGCGCAAACTGGCACAGAAACCTGTACATAAGGACCTTAGACCGCCAATGACCAAAGACCAGTCATTGGCGGTCTAAGGCCACTTATGCTCCGGTTTCTAAGCGCGCCAGTTTACGCTCTTAAAGTTTCACCGGGAAGAAGAATCCCATAATCATCGCGCCAATAATCGCACCGCCTGGGATTGGTTTTTTCCAAGCGTAGAACAACGCTGCGCCGACCGTGCTGCCAATGCCAATCGGAATGCTGGCAGTCACGGCACTGAGAATAATCAGCGGCCCAAGGAAGCGGCCCGTTTGGTTACCGGCTCCCATCATAACGTCGGCACCAAATGTCGCATTGCTTTGGTTAATCGTGAACTTCCGCACCAGGAAAATGATCATCCCGATGATTAAGCCCAAAATCGCCCCAGTTAACAACGCCAAGGCAAAGTTTGACACCAGCGACTTGGCGCCAACCGACAGTAAGATCGCCGGAATCCCGATCCCGACCCCTGTCAAAATCGAACCGCCAAGATCCAGAATGCCGACAAGTGACCCTTCCAGAATCCGGGCAAACAGGAAACTTGCCCCAAACGCCGCCGCTGCGCCATATGAGCCACCGGTCATGCCGGCTTTCAACATGGCCACAATCGCCACTTCATTGAAGGCCCCAACGCCATAATTAAAATACATGGATGTTCCGGCAAAAACGCCTGCCGACATCATTGCAACAATCGCGACAAAACCCCAATCCGCATGCCAGAAATCACGATCTGCGGCTTCTCTCAATTCTTCTTCAATTGGTGCTTGATTTGCTACAGCTTGTTTATCCGCCATCAGTCAATCCACCTCTACTTTCCGCTTAACGTGTTATGAATATTCGACAACCAGTCAGGTGCATTTAAGTTAAAGGACTTCAGCAAGTTGAGATCGAATCCGCGGAAGAACCCTGATAAGACGAAGAGCAAAATGGCCGCAACCAAAATTGATTTCGTAATTCGAGTCCATCCTAGTTCATCAACACCTTTACCGACAAGAATGCCTAAAACCACCCCTGGTACCGCATTACCCATAATCATGGCCGACAAACCACCAAACACGGTTCCAAACAGGCCTGACCGTCGACCGGCATCAATTGCCGCCAACCAGAATAAGATTGGCATGACAAGGTTAATCAACTGATTCGCCGCCGGAACAAGCACTTTAACCGCCGTCACTTGCAGCGATTCGGGAATCGAACTGGACGTGACATTCAAGAAAGCAACGACCACGATACCGGCAATCGCCCCGGCAATCCCCATTTTCTTAGGATTATGCATGGTTTGTTCAACGTTACGATTTTTAACCAGTAACCCAGCAGCCGCCCAGTTCGGAATGACACGGTGCGTAATATCCTGCGTAAAGGCGCCGGCCCCAACCGTTGACGCCCAGGCATTGAAGAAGAAGCCCAACCCGAAACTAAAATGCGAAGCCGGATCGCCTTCTGCCGCGTTCATTTCGCCCAGTGTTCGAAACGCGCCCAAAGCTTGTGTCTTTGGCGCGGTGAACATCCGTGCTGCCCCAACCCCTGCCGCAAAACCAACCAATCCGCCAATAATGATGGACTGGAATAAAATTGTGAGAATTGGCAATTCATTTCACACCCTTCAAAATATTCTTTAGATTCGGCAATGACATGGCATCCGGCGATGGTGCCGCGACGTCTTCAAAAACCAAAGCGTCAAGGTCAATCGCCGTAACTGCAACTGTCACTGCCAGTGTCACTGCATAAGTGGTACGCGTGCGTTTAAAAAAGAAAAACAGAAACTTTTCCGTATAACTCGACTTAACCAGTTTCAGCGGCTCGACTTTTTCGGGAACGATCCGCAAAATCGCAGTTTCGGTATCACCAATCAGCTGTTTTTGGATATTGCTAAAAGCGGCTGCAAAGGCTTGCTGCTTGGTTTCACCTTTGCCAGATACCGTGACGACTTGATGTTTGGTTTCATTGACGACTGTCATTTATAACCGCACTCCTTACGCTTCGGGATACTTCTTGTTCCACGCTTCGACCAGTGCTTTACCCAACGCTTCTTGATCCATAAAGCCAAAACCGAGAACTTTAGTGCCTTCCTCGATGGCAGTCACACCTTCTTGAATCGAGCGCATGCCATGACGTTCCGGCCATCCATATTGCGTATGCGCGGTAATCGCCCCCGCACCACCGGAACCACAGAAGCTAATGCCCATATCGGCTTTTTCTTTATCCATCACCTGACCCAAACGCATATCCGCCCCCATACCAGGCACCACAACGGCAGTACCACCAGCGGCTTCAACCCCTTTAGCAACGTTTTGACCCTTACCCATCCGATCTGCGATAACTACTTTAACCATGATATCTTCCTCCTGAGCGTGAACTGGCGCGGTTAGAATCTTCGCCAGTTAACACGAGATAATTGCAATCGTAAAATATCTCCACTTCAAATCTTGTTCTGCGCCGCTTCAAAGTGAATCGATAACACATACTTCTCCGCATCCGCCAAATGACCGATGCGCCGAACCACTTGATCGGCTAAATCCAGCGACTTTTTCGAGACTTCCGCAAACATTTGGGGATCGACTGCCGGCAACTGTTCGCCTGACTTTGAGCGGTTGATCATTTCAATCAGATGATTCGTTAACACTTGCAACTGAACCGCGGTAAAATGAATATCCGCTTGTTCGGCTAACTGAATCACGTCACTGACAATCACTTGAACCGCCTGTGGATCTTGGCTTTGGGCAATCATTTTTTGCACTTCAACAGGTAGCTTAATTTCGGCTTCCAGTGGTGACATCCCCCTTCTGAGACACAGCATGACCTAAATTCAAATATTCAAGAATCGCATGGATTTCCGCGCGATTGATGGCAAGGCCATGATCGGTAAAAATTCGTTCCACGGTGCCAGCTAATTTGGCATCGTCATGATTAGGTTTTCCTTGGTACTGCTTGCCAAACATAATGCGCTGGGCAGCTAAAAAGACGTGCATCATGAACGCATCGGCATAATACGGGTCAATCTTGGTTGGCAACTGGCGCTTGAGTTCTGAATAAAGACTGAACATGGTCAGAATGGTTTGTTGCGTCTGCTTTTCCAGATCAGGCTTAGGCTTAATCGGGACTACCGGCGGCTCTGCTTTGAGTTGTTCAAGTGACACCTGCAAGCGTTTGGCCACCGCACGTCGGATAGCGGCAATATCAGTCGCGTTTGGCAACGGTTGGACTTCAATGACTTGCACATCCAGATGCTTCAGTGGGAAAACGCTAATCACCAGCTCAGGATGCTCGCGGGCAATCAGCGCCCGTGCATCATCAATGGAGGCAAATCCGACCAATTCAATGTTGGGTATCGCCGAAGCCACGCGCTGTTGAATCAGATTGGTGATCCCAATACCGGTGGCACAAATATAAGCGACCCGCACCGTTTTCAGTTGGCTGTCCCGATTGAGCGATACCATGAAATGCAAGGCGATAAAGGCCACAAATGCATCGTTCAAAATCGGGCGATAGGCGGCCAGCTCCTTATGCACCGTCTTTTCAATTGCTGCAAACAACTGCGGATATTCGTGCTTGATGTCCTGCGTAAACGGACTGTATTGAAGCAGTTGATTCTCCTTGCCAAGCGACTGGCTGAGGTGCAGGTAGAGATTTTCCTGAAGTTGACTGTCGTGACTGAAATCGTGATCAACCAGCGCCCCAACTGCCAGGATAATTCGGTGCGTCATAGCCACAAAGTTGTCGTTCTGTGCCACCGTTAACTTCTGACCATCTGCTCCAAGGTAATAAGCAAAGTCGTCGGCCCAAACTGGCAAGTTGTAAAACGCCAGTGCTTTGAGAATCAACTGCCCGGTAAACGTGGTGCTGTCGCCTTGCTCCACAATCCGATGATAACTATTCACCGGCTGATTAATCCCTTGGCGCACAATGCCGATTGCAAGCCGAATCATGGTCGTGATCAAAGCGCTGGGATCAGGCATTTTCTGATCCTGTTTTCCCAGTTGAATCGCCGCTTTCAGGATCGTATTAAACGCATGATCAAAGGTCGGCTCACTCGTCAAAACGAGCGCCCGTTTCGGTTCAACCAAGGCATTGAGGCAATCCACCAGCTCCGCCATCAACGTCTTACGATTCAACTGCTGAGCGATAATGCGTTCCAGCAACCGGCGAATATCCAGCTCCGTCCCCGTGAGTTTGTAGCCATAATAATTCTTACTCGTGAGCTTCACATTCACTTGATGCAAAAAGGCTGCCAGTTTCTTTAAATCGTTATTCACCGTTGTTTGACTGACATTCACCCGCGCTTGAAGCTGCTGTTGCGTCGTATAGTCACCTGTTTGCGCCAAAATCAGAATCATGCGGATAATCCGTTCATTCGGGGCCAAATAGTTATCCGCCAACTGCTCATCGATTTTCTCGCGCAGTGCCATGCGATCTTCAACGCTTGCTTCAATCCAGACGCCTTTTCGTGGTGCGCTTTCGAGTTTGGAATGGTGCAACGCAAGCCATTCACGAATATCTGCCAAGTCATACTTCACGGTGCGAATACTGACCGCCACGGCTTCTGCCAACTGCTTAGATGTCACCACCCCTTCAGCATTCAATAACTGCAACACAATTTGCCGCTGCCGAGTACTCAATTGCAACGTGTTCACCCCCTCGTAAAACCACTTGCCACAACGATGCCAGACGCCTGCCAGCACGCCATTCACACCGTCCATTTCCAACCTCCACCGTCACTTTAAAGCGCTTTCTAAAAAGAAACAATACGCAATCATTGCACGATTAATCGTGCAATCGCATGTGATCGGGCAAACAATGGCAAAATGGTCTGTTCCAATTATAACGAAGACTGTATTCATGCCGCTAACTTTCACCCTTATAAAAATGCTTATGTATAGGGATTAAAATGATAAGTAAACGCTGACTATGCCTGTATTGATATGGAACAATCGCCCAGACAGGTTCAGACACTTTTCACATTATTAAGAACTTAATCATGCAAAAATATGTTTCTCACACCCTCAAATACAACTGTTATCTGATTTTGAATTTATAAACCACATCAAGTTTTTGAATGCTTCACATAAAATAATAAATAGTTAGGTGGCACATCCACAAAACCCCATAACTTACCTCATCGTCACTAATCGCAGCGGCTTGCGTTCATCAAAAAAGCCTCCTGTTGCTCAACTTTCGGCAACAAGAGGCATCTTTATTTTGCTAGTGCTTTTTCTCTTAAACTCCCGCGGTCCTATCAAGCTGGCGTCCTTCTTCATTGAACACCCGAATCGCATCGTTAGCAGCTGCGTTTGTCATTAGCTGTTTAAAGATATCATAACTGATCGTCACATTAGCAGCGCCGGCTTTGATCGCGGCCATGACTTGTGAGGCGTTTTTGAAACTTGCCCCCATGATCTTAATATGCGTATCGGTACTTTGATAAAAGCTGTGGGTCTCGGCGATCATTTTATATGGATCAATGTCGAGCTGCTCCATGCGATTCACGTATGGCGCGATATAGTCGCAATCCACAACGCAAGCCATGAAGCCTTGGCGCGTTGAATATACGGCCGTTCCCAGCAGACATTCATCGGGCTTTTTATCCCTAATTGCAGAGATTGCCTGATAGCCCGGTTCAAACAGCGGCACTTTAAACGCCATTCGGGTATCATCCGTGTCCGGAAAACGGCGGCGCAATTCATGATAATCAGCCAACAGTTCGTCCTTGGTATCACCCACCAGCTGAACGAATAAAACGCCGGGCTTTAAGGCGCGAATCTTAGTCAGCTGTTCAAAACGCGGCTGGCCTTCCTTAAGCAACAACTTAGGATTAGTCGTAACGCCTTCAAACTGGTTAAACTGCAACATTTCCTTAATCTGGCTGAGATTAGCAGTATCAATGAACATCGCTTATTCCCCCTTCATAACCTTAATGACGGTGCCGACATCCAAATCCGGATAGGGCTTTTTCTCCAAGTACAGTGATCCGGCCAGTTCCGGTGTGGTCGCACCGTCAAAAACAATCGCGGTGTGGCCTAAATTGCCTAAGTTCGTATTGACTTCGTTGCCCACCGCCGTAATGGCATAAGTCTGATCACCAAACATCATCACATCGCCGGGCTTAATCGGCTCAAGAATTTGATTCACTTTGATAATGAAGCAGGATGATCGCAACGCGTCAGGCGCCTCATCTCCAAAAAGAATCGCCATGTTAATATCCTTAAACCCGCGCGCTTCGGAACCAACTTCAAGAATGGTGGTTTCATATTTCACTGTTGCTACTGACGACACCGCACTCACCTCTCTAAAAATCCTGCTTTATTTTGCATACAAACCAAAACTTGCCAACCAAGCGACTACGACTCGGGGTACCCCGTTTAAGAACCGCGAATACAACACTGAAACCACGCCGACTTCAACGGTTTTTGAGTCTGCTTCTTCAAGCCCTAAACCAACAGGAATGAAGTCAGCCGCATTTTGCGTATTAATGGCAAACAGTGCCGGTAATGCATATTGCGGTTGAATGTTACCACGGCCGATTTCAACCCCGATCAGCGTCCCGATGACTTGGGCAATAACCGCGCCTGGACCGAGAATTGGGGATAAGAATGGCAAGGAACAGATAAAACCAATCGCAATTAAGCCAAAAACATTCCCAGCCAGTGGCGTCATGAGTTTGGCAAACCAACTGCCTAAACCTGAGCCCTGAATAATCCCGATTAGCAACGCGACAAAGGCCATAAACGGAATTACGGTGTTAAGCATGGTCTGGACAGAATCTTTTGCCGCTTGGTTAAAAGTCGCAATTACCTTCCCGGCACCAATTCCGATTCGAGCAATAAAGTTAGGCTTTTTCATTTGGGCAGTGATCGTTTTGTTCGTGTCAAACTTGGCTTCGCGAGCTTCAGCAGCTTGCTCGTCGGCTGCTGCTGTTTGCTTTTCTGTGGTCGTTGTTGCCGCCGACCCTGCTTCTGCCAAGGCAGCATGCTGCTTGCCGGCTTCACCGCGCTGGTCAAATGGAACGCCATTTAACGCCTGATCCGGAACAGCATCATCCGGCAATGCGGTAATCTGATTCACATCAACATTGGAAACATACAATTTAGGCACAATATATTTTGCCAGTGGTCCGGATTTTCCGGTGGGCAACACATTGATGGTTAAGATATTTTTCTTCGGATAAATCCCACAGCGCAGCGTTCCGCCACAGTCAATGATCGCCAATGCCGTTTCGTCTTCAGGAATGGATGTTTTAAATCCATCGACGGCTTCCATTCCGGTCAATTCCGCAATTTTGTCCACGATGGCCGGCCGGTTACCGCCTGTCACGTAGATAAACTTATGCTTCTGTTCGGTCGGTGTAATTGTCAACGGCCCGCCATAGCCGCCTGATCCTTTAACGACTTGAATGCTATGCCATTTTTTCTCAGCCATGATCCTAATCTCCTCATTTTAAAATCACTTCAACTTCACGCTATGACCGCTGCTAAACTTCTTGGCCGTTACGTGCAGACAGATCAACGGTTTTGCTCAGAGTAATGCCAGTTTGCTTGGAAACATAAGCAGTTGTGAAGTCGGTAATCCAGCCACCGATAAAGTTCATGACAATCCCGACTAACATATAGCGAATAGCCAGATCCATTTGATTCAGTCCGAGTTTTTGCACCCCTTGCGCAATCCCCAACCAGACAAACAGTTCACCTGGATTGATATGCGGGAAGACGCCATTACTCGTATGACAAAACTGGGCTTGAGCGGCATAATAACTAGGCTTGTAGTATTCAGGCAGGAACCGAGCCAACGTGAAACACATTGGATTGCCCAGCATGAACGCCGCAAGAAAAGGTAAAACCAGATAACGCATTAACACATTACGACTTGCTTTTTGGGCAAACCGTTCGATGCGTTCTTCCCCGATAAAGGCAATAATCGTATTCATCAGTACCAACAACAGCAGCACAACCGGCACAATGTTGGTCATCCAGCTAATAAACGTCTTGCCGCCAGTTTGAAACAGCTTCATAAAGCCAGCGGCAAAGTCAGAAATGTATTGCATGATGGCATCCCCTTAGATCGTATTTTTTCTAAAAACATGCGCCAATGCATCAGGCAATGCTTTGATGCGCTGACCGATCTCATTAAAAATCGGCAGTGCAAACATGCTGACGCGGCTCGTATCAAAATCTTCGAAACTAAGATTATTCGTTTTATAATTCACATAATTACGGTAAGCATTCAGAAAACACTCACGCTCGGTCCGACTCAGCTTCTGCAGGGCCGTATAATCAGCGCCGACTTCAGCGACTAACTCACCATCAAATTGAGCAACTTCGCGAAACCGGCTAAAAACGCTCAACCCTTTCATCACCCGAATTTCCTGAATCCGATCATCGTGATCCAACCCAATCAACATCAGACTGCCTTGCCGAAAACGCCGCGGATTCTTACCGATTAAGACGCGGCCTTCCTGACGAACTGCATGATAATTGCGGGCAAAATTACGAATTTGAAAATAGCCCATTAACGCCTGCAATAAAAAGGCGGCAGCCACAAAAATACCTAGTATCAAAATGTTCATTCATAATCCCTCCGTTACAATGGTTAACGGATCGCGACTGTCTGTAATTTTCTGAAGATTAGCCATCGCCGTTTCATTCACCGCCAGCAAAAACAGCAAATCATACAACATGGATAAGTCCTCCAACGCTTTTTTGCCTAAGGTCCGCGGAATCCCGATGACAAAAATATAACTAACGGACTTGCCGCCAATCGTGATGGCATGTGTCAACACACTCAGATGCAGAAACAAGCGATTCTGATCAATATCGGCAATCGCATGGGGAATCGCCGCGCCATTATCAAGCACAAACTTGGTGGTGGCTTCATGTTGAATGAGCCGCTCGATAAAACCGGCATCGACCAATCCTGCCTGGCAATCTGCCTGAAGCGTCGCGCGCAAAACAGCTTCATACGATTGCCCCGGGTGATTGTCATAGATTTGCGCCCGCCAGATAATGCGGCCAGCATCAATTTCATGTTGCACAGCCGAGGCGCGCACCTTCGTCTCAAGCACCCGATCCCGAAAAATGTCGCCAATCATGACCACGGGAACTTTCAATCTGAATGCCAATGGCCGGTCTGTAAAAACCATGATGAGTTGATCCTGATGGGCAAGAATATCGGTCTCATCCTGAAAAGTCCGAATGCTGACTTGCGATTCAAACATGGTGTTCAATTGACTTTGCAAATATTGCAACACGCTTTGCCCCATGCTTGAAAAGAATCCAACTTGCGGCTGATCCAGCGACGCCCGATCCGCATGTTGCAGCGCCATTTCGAAGTAAACGGTCAAATAATTAATCTCAACATCCGCAATGTGAATCCCTAAAATTTCTTCCAGCTTATCAATCATCACCATCGCCATATCGGCCGCTAACTGAAACCGCTGAAGCATCTTATCGGTTAAATAATCCGATGGCGAAATATGAAAAATGCCGCGATTGATCAGAAAAATCAAATGATACTTCGTCGTTTGATAAAACTGATCATAATCAATTTTGGCATCAACCAAGGTCCGAATGTCAGCCGCAATTCGATCGAAAATGACTTTGTTTGCCTGTACCTTTTGGGCTAACTTTTCTGCTGATAATAATTTATTTGCATACAGGTTAAACGGAAACGCCAAAAAGTTATATTCTTCCTGATTGAACTTGACCCGACACCGATCCTCAATGTCCGCAATGATGTTAATGAACAAAGGTGAATCTTCCATTAAGTTCGTGTAATACTTGCTGATGCCGTTAAGTTCATAGTGATGACGCTTCAGGAAAACGACAATTTGCATCACCTTTTGGAAGATCTGGGTGGTACTCGTTTTGATCTTGGCCGCATTGAGTCGGCTAATCACCGCCGCGACTAAAGTCTTATCGTCAAAAAGCCTTGCCTGTACATAGTCGAATAAGTGGTTATAAATCAGCATCGTTAAATCGACCGTTGAGCCCACCTGCAGCTTAATGCCGCGACTCGTTGCACTTTCAATGCCAAGATCGTAATTTTTTAACCAGTGCCGACACGCGTCTAAATCTTTTAGAAGTGTGCCACGACTCACGGTCAGCTGGTCGGCAATCTCGTCCATGGGTACAAATTTCCGTTCTTTGATCAACCGAAACAGAATCTCCGCCTGCCGTTTTTGCTTGTCGTTATTATCAATGTTTTGCTTGAACACGCCTGACTGAATCAGTGAAAATTTTCGATAATTCAGAATATGCAGGAAGTACCCGCTTTTGTTAATGCGAATTTCGGCTGCATCCCCCAACGACTCGCCTAGTTCATGGATATATTTTTGCATCGTGCGTGTCGAAACATTCTCGCTTTCAGCCAATTTGTCCAGGCTGGAGGTACCATTTGCCAAAAGATAACGCAAAAGCCGATAATCCAAACTATTCAATCAGGTGACCTCCTCCAAATTACCGATTAGCCGCGCGATTTGCCTCCTGCCACATTTGTTGTAACGCCCGTGATATAACTTGCTCGATTCGATAAGAAGTAGTTCACCAAATCCGCTACTTCACTGAGTTTCCCACTGCGACCCAATGGCGTAGTCGAAGTCGAACGATAACCGGCGCGAATGGCGTCAACCGTGGTATCGCGCGTATATGCCAAGGCTTCTTCATAGCTCGGTGTCCGCAAGCCGGTTGCTTCCATAATCCCCGGGGCAACCCCGACCACGCGAATGTTGTATTTACCCAACTCTTTAGCCCATGAACGCGTAAACCCATTAATCGCGCCTTTACTTGCCGAATAAACACTTTGACCAACAGAGCCTTCCAAACCGGCTTCAGAAGACATATTGACCACGACACCGTGGCCTTGCTTCACCATTCGCCGCACCACTGCCTGAGAAACCAAGAACACGCTTTTGACATTAACACTGAAAATCTGCTCAAACGTTGGCACGTTCAGTTCATACTTGCCATGCGGATCTTTGGGGTCAACCAAAATCCGCGGTTTATTGATGCCTGCATTGTTGACAACGCCCCAGATTTCACCGTTTATTTTTTCGGCCGTAGCAGCTAGATTTTCAACCGCTTCCGGATCCGTGACATCGGTATGAACGTAAGTCAGCTTCGGATCTTTCAAGTCGCCTTCCTTCAGATCGCCGTTAACTACATTGGCACCGTTATGAATAAGTTCTTTAACAATCGCGGCCCCAATTCCTGATGAGCCACCCGTTACAACAATCGTCTTACCATCTAAGCCTAACCAATCAGACATATGCTATCGCTCCTTTTCATCTTTCGTTTTTATGGTAGCGTTTTCTTTGGCTAGGCTTAATCCAGTGATTTTCCATCGACCCTGAAAATTCGTGAACCATGTCGTTTAGTTTCAGGATTATAAAAAAGCAGATGGATCTTTCGTAACTTACGAAAGATCCATCTGCTATTGTTTTCTTGTGTTGTTCCACGTTTATCTATAAACTTGGTTATCAGAATAATATAACAAAATTGCCTTCACCCAACACTCACGCTTTTGTCGCATGGCTCATTGACTTTGCTCCGTCCTGACCGTAATACGCATTGGCCCCATGCTTCCGATAATAATGTTTATCCAATAAATACTGCGGCAAGTGCACATCCTGATGCGTCAAAGTCAATGCATGATAATCCATTTCGGCGATCACTTCCAAAACTTTGGCATTATAAACCGCCTTCGCAGGAGTCGCGCCCCAGCTGAATGGCCCATGCTGGCTGACTAAAACAGCGGGGACTGCGTTATGATCAATGCCGCGATCCTTGAAAGTTTTGACGATAACCTTGCCTGTATTTTCCTCGTAAGCTTCTTCAATCTCTTGTTGGGTCAAGGCTTCCGAAATGGGAACATCACCATAAAACGTATCCGCCGCAGTGGTATTCAAATTCGGAATATCCATGTGCGCCGAAGCAAATGCAACGGCCCACGGTGAATGGGTATGGACAATTCCGCCAATGTCAGGAAAGGCATTGTACAAAACGGTGTGGGTTGGCGTGTCGCTTGAAGGATTCAACTGGCCTTCGACAACTTCGCCTTGGAGATTCACCACCACCATGTCATCAGGCGTTAAGTCCTCGTAATCGACCCCGGAAGGCTTGATGACAAACAGGCCTTGCTCGCGGTCAATTCCTGAGACGTTCCCCCAAGTAAAGGTAACCAGATCCAACTTTGGTAACTGCATATTAGCGGCATAAACTTCTTGCTTCAATTTTTCTAACATTGTTAAAACACCCCTTCTCAATTCATCAACCGCGTTACTGTGATACAGCGCGGTCCGATTTAACATGTCGCTTTAGGCACCACCGCTTAAAAGTAACGATAGGTTTTCATTTGCAAAATCTATGAAAGCGGTTTTAAAGGCAAAAACTCTGATATAATGGGACATAACCACGTAAAGTCGGAAAGGAAGTTTACTTATGCTCAAAGCCATTGCACTTGATATGGACAACACGTTACTGAACAGCAATAAAGAAATCAGTGTCACCAATCGCGACGTGCTTCGTTACCTGAATCGCAAAGGCATTCGCATTATTCTTTGTTCGGGGCGCCCTTTTGCCACGCTGAAGCCCTTCTTGGACGAATTGCATGTGACCAAAAATGATGATGTGTGCGTCTGCTTCAACGGCGGTTTGGTTCGCCTAGTTCGTGATCACACCGTCATTAAGGCAAACACCTTGAGCAAGGAACAGATCAAGCCGGTGTATGACCTCGTTAAGGAAAACGGGTTTAAGCTCGATATTGTTGCCGAAGATGAAGTGTATTCACTCACCGAATTTGGTAAATCAAGCTATCAGACGATGATTCCTAAGCAGATGCCGTTTATCGATACCACGTTCAGTAAAGTGCCGGCCAAGCTTCCGATTTTCAAAGTCGTGGTTGCAGGCGAGCCTGCTATGATTGATGCCGCATCAGACGCTGCCCAGTCACTCAAGCAGCTGACCGTCACGCGATCCCGGCGCACACTACTTGAAATCCTGCCGCCAAATGTCAATAAGATGAACGGTTTAAAAGCCGCACTCAACTTTTACCGCATCCCGCGCGAACAACTGGCCGCATTTGGCGATGAGGAAAATGACAAAGACATGCTAGAGTATGCCGGCATCGGGGTGGCCATGGGTAACGCGATTCCTGAAATCAAACAAATTGCGGACATTACCGTGGGCTCAAATGATGATGACGGGGTTGCCAACTATTTAATCGATTACTTCCAGATCAGCCCCACTGCCATTCGCCTATAGTTAAATGAATCGTCTAAAGCCGGCAAGCAATTGGCGGCTTTTTTCGTGTGCAGGTCAGCAGGCGCTTCATGATGGGACATTGGTTTTTGCCACTGGCTCCTGAACAAAACCAGCCTGCACAAACAGCGGATCGAAAAAGTCCTTGGCCTGCTTCACTTCTTGGATCGGATCGGCGGCCTTTTCCGTCCACATCTCGATCGTAAAGGCGCCGCTGTAATCAAGGCGTTTGAGCGTACGCAGGCAGCCGGCAAAGTCCACCACGCCAGCGCCAAACGGGACATCGCGGAATTGCCCTTTGCTTTTTACCGTCACCGCTTGGGTATCCTTCAAATGAACCGAGACGATGTTTGCAATTCCCAGTTCAAGCTCGCGACCGACATTGTTTTCCGGCCAGGCTGACAAGTTGCCAAGATCCGGATACGCCTGCAACCACGGACTCGGAATCTCATCTTTAATCGTCTTAATCTTGGAAAGTGAATTCAAAAACGGATCGTCCATCGTCTCAATTGCCAGCATCACTTCTTTAGCCGCGGCATAGGCCACACCGCGCTTCAGGTTCTCGATAAAATATTCTCGTGAAGCTAAGGTTTTCGGCTCATAGTAGACGTCATAACCGGCTAGTTGAACATTGCGAACGCCCAGATCACTAGCCAAATCAATCGCCTTACATAACATCGTCAGACTTTTTTCACGGATCGCCGGGTCTGCCGAGCCTAATGGAAACCGACGATGGCCGCTTAACATTAAGGTATGGATCCGCACCCCTGTTTGCCAACAAGCATCACGCACCTTCGCCCGTTTTGCTGCCGTCCAATCCAACCGGGCCAACCGTTCGTCACTTTCATCAACCGATAACTCCAAAAAGTTGAAACCCAAATCCCGGACCATTTTCAACCGTTCAACCCAAGATTCGGTCCTGGGCAGTGCTTTTTCGTAAATTCCTAGTGAAATCACAAATATTCCCTCCTTGTGAGCGCGAGCCGGCGCGCTTAGAAGTCGGCGTGTAAGCGGCCTCAGACGTGATGACCCGGGCTTGGTCATTGCGACTGGGGTCCTTACACGCAGGCTTCTGCGCCGGGGAGCGCGTTATGGTGAGCTGAGCGCGAGCCGGCGCACTTAGCATCAAACTGCCTATATCGCCCACTCATCCCCTATTTTTGGCAACAAAAAGCTGGCGGGCGCCTTTTGTCCATGACCGATCAACCGAATTGTTAGGCTGGATCGGCTAAGCTAAGGGCCTTCGCCAGCTTGCTGTTTCTGAATAGTTAATTAGCAACCTGCACAACATCAATTCCTTGACGGCGCAAGTCACGCACTGCTTTTTCATTGGCAAAATTATCCGTGATCAACACATCGACCGCAGCCAAATCCGCAACATGATAATTGCTGGTAACCCCGACCTTGCGATAATCAGCCACGCAAATTACTTTCTGTTTCGTCCGCCTGATCATGGTGGCATTCACCTGAGCCTCAAAAATATTCTGTGTCGTGACGCCGCCTTTTTCACTGATACCATCGCAGCCGATCAACGTGAAATCCGACTGCATCGTCTCAAGAATCTGAACCGCAACCGTCCCCACCAACGACTCTTTAGGGTAGCGAATTTCGCCACCAGTCAAGATAATTGAAGTTTCCGGATGGCGGACACATTCGGTGGCTCGGATATTATTGGTGATGATCGTCAAAGGCATCGTTGCCAATTGATTAATCGCCCGCCAGCACAGCGAACTGGAATTCACGAATAACGTACTGTTTTTGACAATATAGCTCGGGACCGCAGCCGCAATCGTATCCTTCAACAGTTCAATGCCGGAACGCGAGGCATGATTGGCAGGCGTTGCAACGTTAGCCTTTTCAACCAGCCCGTGATGCCAGTGAACCTGCCCCATTTCTGCCAAGGCTTTCAAGTCGCGGCGCAAAGTGGTAATCGAAACGTCAAACTGCCGGGCCAATTGTTCTACCACCACCGGCTCGCCTTGATCCACCGCTTTTAGGATCTTCTCTCGCCGTGCTTGAACATTCACCATCGAGTTTTTCACCATCATCACCTCATAAACCTAGACCGCCGCGCTTAGAAGCTAACGAACGCGTCATCATAAAAATCAATTCGTCTTATTTACCCCAGATGCGAATAATTTCATTCTGGAAATCTGTGGCCGCTTTGGCTGGATCAGGTGCCTGAGTGATCGCCCGGCCTGCAATGAACGTATAAACATCGACACCTGCAAATAACTTCAATGTGTCCACGCTCAAGCCACCGGTTACGGAAACCCGAAAGCCCATATCTACCAACATCTTCACCTTAGCAAGATCCTTTTCACCCCATGAGCCCCCGGAAAGCAAGGCATCGCGGCTTTGGTGATAAATTGCCTGGGTAACGCCAATGTCCAACCAGGATTGAGCATCTTCTTTGGTCCAGTTGCCATATAATTCGATCTGAATTTCTTTAACCTGCTTCTGGGCCGCCTGAATCGTTGGAATTGTTGCGGAACAGATACACGTCATCCAATCAGCACCTGCATCCGCCATATTCTTGGCTACGGTAGATCCGGCATCGGCACATTTTGTATCGGCAATCACCACTTTATCCGGGAACAACGCCCGCAACGCACGTACCGCAATCGTTCCTTCCTGCAAGATCAAAATGGTGCCCGCTTCCACAATGTCGACAATGTTGCCAACTGCGCGAATATCGCCTAACGCACTTTCCAAAGTGTTGTTATCCAAAGCCACCTGTAAATTTGGTTTAGCCAAAATCGTTCCTCCTTGTCTGCCATATTGCTATGACTGTTCTGTTAACGTGATGATTGATAAGACGCCAGCTCACGGCCGACTCGCGCCTGTCATAACGCGTTCGCCCGCGCAGAAGTCTGCGTGTAAGGACCTCAGCCGCAATGACCAAACCCGGGCCATCACGTCTGAGGCCACTTACACTCCGACTTCTAACCGCGCTGGCTCACGCTCAGCTTTCCATAACGCGCTCCCCGGCGCAGGGATCTGCATGTAAGGACCTTGGTCGCAATGGCCAAACCCGGGCCATCACGTCCAAGGCCACTTACACTCCGATCCCTAACCGCGCCGGCTCGCGCTCACTATTTCACCAAATCCGTATCTTCACGCACTCGTTGTTCAACTTCTTTATCACTCATCACATTCTTAACGCCAATCACCTGAACGCCTTTTTCCTTGGCATCTTTGAACATGTCGACAAAGTTTGTGGTGGTGAAGACCATGTCATATTGTTTAGCCGTGCTTTTACCTTCTGCCAAGTTGGTGTGTTCAATTTGGGTAATTGGCAGATTCAACCGCTTAAAGGCTTTCTGCACACTACGCATCATCATCAGACTGGTCCCTGAACCATTTGCACACGATACTAAGATTTTCATGATATTTTTCCTCCATATTTTGCGTTAGCTTGGTCTCATTCACTTTTTACGTCGAGACCCGAGTTGAAAAGACTACTGAGCTTCTTTTTTCTTTGCGACATTTTCCTTATATTGCTCATAATCGGTGACCATTAAGAAGTAGTTTTTCGGATCATGCCGATATTCGAGTTGGGGAATCAAGACGAGGATTAAGACAACCACCACGATGCCGGCAATGCCCAAGATCTTCATCAAGACAGTGAAGAATGGCCATACGGTATCCCAGTCGAACATGCCGAGGTAGCCGCCAAACTTCGATAACCCGATCCAGGTGGCAATGAGCGCTGCGCCGAAGACTTGGATCAGACCGCTGAAGAATGGCAGGATCATCGCCGCCTTTGCCCCGGCTCGCCGGTTAGCAAAGACCCCAAAGGCTGCATTATCAAAGAAGAGCGGGATAAAGCCGGCAATGATAATCGTTGGCGAATGGAACAGGAGCAAGGCGCCGATTGCGAGAAACTGGCCTAATGCCCCAAACAGGAACCCGATTGTGACGGCGTTGGGTTCGCCAAATGCGAAGGTCGCAGCCACGTCAATCCCCGGAACCGAACCTGGCAACAGCCGGTCGGAAATGCCGGTAAAGCTTTCCGTCAGTTCACCGACGAAGGTCCGAACCCCGAGTTGCAGAATCGTGAGGTTAACCGCAAATCCAAGTGATGTGGTCATGATATAAAACAGGAAACTGCCATTTGGCGCCAAACCAGAGGCCCCTTTTGAAGCCGTAAACACGCCGATAAAATAATCCCGACCAAGAATTAACATAATGATGCCGAAGAAAAATAGCATTAGAATTCCGGTAGCGACCATGTTTTCATTGAAGATCTTGAGGAAGCCGGGTAGTTCAATGTCTTCCAGCCGCCGTGCCTTTTTCTTGGCCTTCACTTCATGCGCCTTAAACTTGTCTGCCAGCCACGATACGAAGGCAATCCCAAACATTTGTTGATGCGCGACTGCAAACCCGCCGCCATCGGTCAAATCCTGGGTATAACGCACGGTCATGTTCGAACCAACTGCCCAGTAAAGTCCCAAGACAACGCCCATCACGAGTAAAACTTCGATCCGGCCCATTTGCGGGAAGCAAAACAGCAGAATCCAAAACGCCGTGGCTGCTTGTTGCACCTGCACATTACCTGTCGTAAACACCGCGCGCAGTTTCGTCCATTTCTGGAACCGTACCAGTAAAATATTGAAAACAAACGCAAACAATAGTAACAACATGACATCGCCAAAAGTTCGACCAAATGTCTTGTCTAACCCTTCCGTCACGGCGTTTTGCCCGAAGTATGGGTCAATCACCGTTGCCGTTAAGTTGAACCGATCTTTTAACCCGGTCAGAATTGGTCGGAAGCTGTTGACCAAGCCGCCAGACCCAACCATTAAGATCATGTAGCCAATCACCGCTTTAAGGAAACCGGCGATGGATTCGTATAATGGCTTACGTTCCAAGATGTACCCGAGTAAGACGATAAACCCGATCATGTAAGCAGGTTGCGTCAAAATATTTGCCGCAAAATAATCCCATACGCTCACTAAGAAATCTAGAATTTGCTGCATGATGTGCTACCTTTCCCCTTCAGCTCCCCGCGTCAACAATCGCCTTAAAATCATCAACGCTATTGACGGCCAACAGTTGGTCAATCAATCCTTCCGTCATTAACAAGTCGGAAAGATCCCCAATATTTTGCAAGTGCTGCTCTGGATCCTTTGCTGCTAACGTAAAGAACAATTGCGCCTGTTTTTCCGGATCAGCTGGATCGAAAACAACTGGCGCCGGGAATTTGGCAAACCCAATCGCCGTCCCCAAAACATTTTCGCTTTCTGCCATCGCATGCGGCATCGCAACGCCGGGCACAATCACGATATATGGGCCGTTCTTCTCAACATTGCCGATAATTTCATCTACATAACCCGGCAAAATGTATTGATGCTCAATCAGTTTACCGGCTGCTTGTTGCAAGGCATCGTGCCAATCTTTTACCGGTTCGGGCCGAATATCGACCAAATCCTTGTCCAAAAAGTCTTTCAGTAACATTGTTGATCCCCACCTCACCTGTTTTATAGAAATGCCGGGAATGGCGTATCATTTGGTACCGAGAATGTATCGTGGAAGCCGCGGTCATACATGAATTCCATCCGATCCTTGTCATCTGGAAAAGTGAATTCACCGCCGACTTGCCAGATAAACGGCTTGAACTTGTATTGCAGCCGGTCTTTCCGCATTTTCCATAGCGCTTCGATTTCCTTCGGGTCAGCCATAAAGTTTGTCCAGATATCGTAATGAACCGGAATAACGACTTTTGTCTTCAGTGATTCAGCCATGCGTAAAATATCGATTGAAGTTACTTTGTCGGTAATGCCACGAGGATTTTCGCCGTATGCCCCTAACGCAACGTCAATTTTGTTTTCGTTACCATGCTTGGCAAATAGGTTGGAGTAATGCGAATCTGCGGCGTGGTATAAATTCCCGCCCGTGGTTTCAAACAGATAGTTGACGGCAATCTTGTTCATATCCTGTGGCAGTTTACCCGCAAGGTGAACATTCGGATCGTCTTCGGTCACTAATGCGGTCCGATCAAAACTTTCAAGCACTTTGACCTTGGTTTCGCCAATTGTCACAACATCCCCCGGTTTGACAACCACCGTCTTTTCAGCCGGAACGCCCCAGCCTTGCCAAATTTCACAAACTTTTTCCGGCCCATAGAATTTTGCATCCGGGCAATTGGCATTAACTGCTGCAGCGGTGTTGATGTCGAGATGATCGCTATGAATATGACTCACAAACAGCGCATCCACATTCTTAATGGCAAATGGGTCAATCACAAATGGCTGGTTGCGCAGGTTTGGCTGCATCTGCTGCACCCCGCTCATCCGCATCATTTGGTGACCTTTGCGCATCATCCCGCTACCATGCGACCGCTTACCAGTGCCGCACCACATATCAACTAAAATGTTGGTTGCTTCTGCCGTCTTCAACCAGATGCCGGTACATCCCAGCCACCACATTGAAAAAGTCCCTGCTTTGACCTGTTTATCCGCGATTTCTTCATTCAACCAAGTACCCCATTCTGGAAAAGTGTTAAGAATCCAGTCTTCGCGCGTCACGTTATTGATCGTCTTATCTGCCATGATGTTCCTCCTTAAATTCGTTTCCCGATTTCACTTTTTATGTTATGGAATATTGATTGCGCTTACAACACTGCTATATGCACCTTTTGCGGATTATATGACCTTTTATGAACTTTATATGCATCTTAGCAAAGACGATCGGCTTATTTTTATGAATCAAATCATATTCCGTATTGGATAAATACATAAAATACATGTTGAAATAACTGCCAACCTAAAAAACGAGCCAGAATTCTCGTTGGAAAAATTTGCGACCATGTCTGTAAAAAGCATCACAATTTAGTTAAACCTGATTTAATCTATAAACCTTATCTTCAGAAATTGTCTAATCAGTACCACCATCCTTCGTGCATAAATTTATCCACTTTTACTAGTAGATTTATTAAACGCTATTTGAATTTAAATTAAACAAATTATTCGGCAAAATAGGGCGCGAACCGTTTCTGAATATTTTGACGATTCTTTAAGATTTCATTACTTTCGCCACCACCCAAAAGCGCGTATGTTGCTCGGAAACCGTCTATCAATCAAGTAAAATATGCGTCAGTTATATCAACTCATTTTTGCTTCACTATTTTGGGATACCTAACTTTTATTTACCTATCGCATTGGTTCTGATTGGCAGCAATGAAATGCCAACAAGAAAACGCTACTTTAGCCGCCACTATCGGAAAAGCTTTCACTGACCAAAATTTTCATTTGACGCTTGACACAGGCGTCAGGGGGTTATAAGCTTGCGGTTATTAAGAAGAAATGAGATTATTTTGTCTAAAATGTGATTTCTTTGGGTATTTTGGTGTTTTATTTTCAGATTCATTTTTTCTTAATACCATTTAAGAGGGGGACGGGCGTTTATGAACAAGAATGCGACGACCGAAGCGAAACGTCACTATAAGATGTACAAGGCCGGATCTAGATGGATGACGGCTGCCATTATCACATTTGGGACGAGTTTAGTTGTTTTAGGCGGTACTGCCACCCAGTCGGTTTCAGCTGATACCAAGACACCGACTGCAGACAAAACGACGCAACCTGTCAACCAATCTCAGACGCAGACGGCGACATCAACGGCAAGTAGTCAAGCGACCACTGCTGATGCCAAGGATAAGACAGCTGAGACACAACCAACAACCACCACCACGACTAAGCAAGTAACCGCGCAGTCGCAGGCCGCACCATCGACAGCTACCAAGGCTCAATCACAGGCAAGCACAACGAACCAGGCGCAACCGGCAGCGGCAACTAAAGTTCAAACCGGTACGCCGTCATCTGGTGCCAACACGCAACCAGCCGCCAACACCGCCACAACCAAGAGTGCAACATCCACGACATCATCTGCCGCGACACAATCGGCTGCACCGGCTAGCAATGCTGCAACCACGAACGCCGCCAAGACCCAATCTACGGCCGCAACCACAACCGATCCAGGACCGGCCAACCAAGACACTTTGACTAAAGGTAACGTCAAAGGTTTATGGAATGAAGGCTATCAAGGCCAGGGAATGGTTGTCGCAGTCATTGATTCAGGGGTTCAGGCTCACGACGACTTGCGCCTCAGTGATGACAGCACCGCCGCCATCACCAAAGAAAAAGCCGAAGCTGCCATTTCCAAGTTAGGCTATGGCTCGTACGTCAACAGTAAGATTCCATTTGCTTACGATTACGTCAATAACGACAGCGTCAACACCGGGACCACGGTGGCTGGCTCTACCCACGGCGAACACGTTGCCGGTATCATCGCGGCTAACGGCACGACCGCTGACGGCGCAACCGGCAATGAAAAAGCCACCACTTACGTAAAAGGAGTGGCTCCTGAAGCACAAATTCTTGCGATGCAGGTCATCGATGAATTCGCGGATGAAAATGCTAATGATATTTCGCGCGCAATTCGCGATGCCGTAACGCTCGGTGCCAACGCAATTCAAATGTCACTAGGCATCGGCGTTACCGAGCAGGATCTCACTGACGAAGAACAAGCAGCCGTGCAGTATGCCACTGATCACGGTGTTTTCGTCTCCATTTCCGCTGGGAACAATGCCAACGCAGGCAGCATTATCGGTTCCAAAACGTCCAATGATATCTCCACGGCTTACTCGCCCAAAAATGATTCAACCATCGGCGATCCAGGAGCGGCGGCTTCTGCAATGACGGTCGCAGCCGAAAAGAGTGCAACCGGTGACAAATCAGAAATGGACGGCTTTTCATCATGGGGGCCAATGGCGGACTACACCTTGAAACCGGATATTTCCGCGCCTGGTGATAACGTCATTTCCACGGCGATTGATCCAACGACCAATACCCAAACCTATGCCACTGAATCAGGAACTTCCATGGCTGGTCCTTACAATGCCGGCGCGGCTTTACTTGTGATGCAAAAAATCAAAGCAACTCGGCCTGATCTGCAAGGAGCCGACCTTGTCAAAGCGGTCAAACTCGCGCTCATGAATGCCGCCGATCCAATGAAGGATATCAATTATCCTGATACTTACATCTCTCCTCGACGTCAAGGTGCTGGTCAAATCGACGTCTCTAAAGCCGGCGATCTAACCGTTAGCGCTGAAGGCAACAAAGACGCCGGTTCGGTTTCGCTAGGCAAAATTGGTCAAACCACAAGCTTCACCGTGACACTGACCAACCATGGTAAGACCGCGCAAAATTACGTTGTCGATACCAACGGCGGTCCGCTCACGCAAGTTCAAGACACCAGCAATGGCAACACCGTCCACGATCAGACCCTCATCGGCGCAACTGTGAATACGGACACAGCCAACTTCACGCTTGCTGCTGGCGAAACCAAGACTGTCACCTTCAAGTTATCCCTCGACAATACTGTCGCGGCTAACCAGCTTGTTGAAGGCTTCCTCACCTTTAAGGCCGGCGATACCTCGCAAACGATCAGCGTGCCGTACTTAGGTTACTATGGCGATCTCACCACAGAACAGGTAGTTGATGCGTCTGCTAACAGCGGCGAGTCTATTTTTAATGGCGGCTATTTGGTTGATGGCGCCAACACACCACTAGGGGTCACCGACTCAGCGTCACTCAGCAGCCTTGTCAACACTGATACAACCGGGAAGTATACTTGGACACTGGTTCCAACCTACGTCGACAATAAAAAGGTTTCATTTTCACCCAACGGCGATGGCGCCAGCGACACCGTCTATCCATATGTATTTTCCAAGCAGAACCTCAAATCCGTTACCATCCAGATTCTAGATGCACAAGGCCATGTGGTTCGCGTGTTGGATAAGGAAAACAACACGACCAAGTCCTACTTGCAAAATGGTAATACGTATAACTCCGATCTTGGCTTGAGCACGGATATGCGTCTCGATCCAAATGCCTTCACTTGGGATGGCAAAGTTTACGACCAAGCAACCGGTAAATATGTCACTGCCCCAGACGGCAAATATACTTATCGTCTGGTGACCGAACAATACAACACCGGCGCTCAGCAAAATCAGGACTTTGATTTACCGGTCACCGTGGATACGGTTGCACCGACTTTGACAGGTCTGAGCTATCAAAACGGTCGCGTCACCGTTAACTACAATGATCAAGGTGCGGGCTTCACCAAGTTCAGTGACATCGCGTTGAAGATCGGTGGCAAAGCTTATGGCGTCAGTCTGAACAACAACGGCCAGAATAACGATGGTACCTTGAGCTTTGACCTCACCGCAGCCCAAAAAGCTGCACTTGAAAGCAGCGATGGCAGTTTAACTCTGACGCTAACCGATGTCGCCGGTAATAAAACCAGCAAAACGCTGCAGGCGGTCACCGGTACCCACCAAGCAACAACGCCAACAGCAACAACCGCCAATGTGGCACCGCAGTTCAGCTGGAAAGTTGGCGATGGCCCATACAACCACTGGCGCACAGATGGCTTCGTTCAAGCGGTATCCGACCAAACCAGCTTTACGGCCTATGCCCAAGTTCCAGCTGGCGTTGATTGGATTGTCTATGCCACCGACGCCATGACTGGTAAAGTCTTCTCCGGTAAAGTTGACACGAAGACCGGCAATGTCACCTTTAACTTAACCGCATCCGCTCCATATGGCGACTTTGTGGGTACCGTCCTCGCGCCAACAGCTGATTTTGGTACCTATGAACAAGCCGGCCGCGCTAACGGAGATGAAATGGTCGTCTTCCTGGATACAGATGGCACCGCGGGATATGGTCACTTCAGCCAGAAGGATCCTCACGTCGCGGTACCGCTGCAAGATAACGCTAAAGCCGCGGCTAATGTGAAAACAACCAGCGGCGCCCCGGTACTGGGTGGTCGTGCCTTTTCTCAAATCACCACCCACGCACAACCAACGGAAGGGCTGACGTTTGATAAATTCAACGACAATTCCTTCACCTTGGTCGGCGCCGATAAAGTAGCTGACATCTACAATGCCAAAACAGGTCAATTAACCATCACCGGTCATGTTGATCAGCCAGCCGGCAAGACGTTAACCGTCACCAGTGCTACCGAGCCTGCGAAGACGGTCACGATTGGTGCAGACGGAAAATTCAGCTTCACCGTGCCATTCAAAGCCGCAGAGCAACAAGCAATCGGCTATCGATTGACTTCCCCTGCCACTGATGGCTCCAAATCGACGCAAACCGCGTATGGCGAGCTGCAAATCTACCTCGACACCATTTTCCCAACACTGAATATGCCGCAAGCTGATACGTTGCAGGTTGATGACAAAGGCAATTACGAAATCACCACAACCAGCGACACCTTCACCGTTTCCGGAACCGTTAACGACAACATCAATGGCTACCGTCTCTACACAAACGGCGATAACATTGTGCACCAGAAGAATCTAGCTGGGTTCAACAACCACCTCGATCCGCTGTCAACGACTTCCAACCCATACGGTACGGCCGCCTTCACGCAAACCTATCAATTAGCAGACGGCGACAATTACTTCACCATCACCGCGGTTGATATGGTCGGCAATAAAGTCACCAAGGTCTTCCACGTGATTAAGACCAAGGCAACAACGCCAACGACGCCAGAAACACCGACGACGCCAACGCCGACGCCAAAACCAGGCACGGGCGATCAAACCGGCACGGAAAATCCTAAAGGGCCTACCACTACTCCGAAAACGGATGAGCAAGGCAAAACCAATCCGACACCAAAATTCGTTGATTTGACAAACACCACCAAGGGCCAAGACAAAACCGGTACTACTGCTGAAACTGGCAAGAACACCAAACAAACCGCCGCAGCCAAAACCATGCCGCAAGCTGGTGAAGCGCAAAGTCCACTGGCTGTTCTTGGCCTTGCAATCCTAAGCATGCTCGGCTTGGCAGGATTCGTATCACGTAAAAAGCGCGTCTAAGCCAATCAATCTTGGTTAAGGTTGAATAGGAAAGGAAGGAGTTGAGAGTATGCAGCCCGTCACCATTACAAATCTTGATCGGCTCTTAACGGCGCTGATTCAAGCCAAACAACGCGGTGACCTGGAGCAAACCGTTATTGACTGTCTGCCAGTCGAGCCCGGCGATGCCCATATTTTCGGCGTCCGGGCAGACAACGGTGAAATCAAGTCACTCATCCACTTCCGCTTTGATCAACCTTTGCCTTCCGATTATGCTGCCGTACTCAAGCGTCATGGATTTCAGCTTACTGTTGAGCATTTTAAGCAAGCGCCATGAGTGAATGGCAGCGCATTGAGGCGTAGATTCGGTTGGGATGTGTTTTATCTGTAAATTAAAACAGGCATTGTACCAGTGTTTTGGGCTGGTATAATGCCTGTTTTTTTGCTTTGCGAGCCTTCCAGGATTAGGTGAAATGAAAATAAAACGATTGATTTTTTACATACAAACCATTTTTGCATCATCACCGCGTTACACTTCTTAACGCGCCACCAGCGGCACCACCGCCCCAACTAAATTCGCATCGTTGCGATACTTAGCTGCCACAATCTCCGGAAGCTTAATCGTCCTCGCTGCAAGTGGCGTTACTTGCAGATAGGTAGCAACCCGTGCCCGGATTTCGTCGATGACACGTGATTGAACGCTAATCCCGCCGCCGATGACGATCTTTTCCAGGTCTAGAACGGTTTGTATGTTGTAGATCATCGCCGCCACGCCTTGAGTGAAGGTGGCTAGGATTGCAGCGGCGGGTGTGTCAGGCTTGAGGGTTTTAAAGACGCGTGGGCCAAGATTGTGGCCGCGAATGTGTTGGGCAGCAGCCATGGCGTTGACGGTTTTGACTGCTGAGAGTCCGGCGGCGGTTTGCGCACGGGTGATGGGGTTGAGGCCGTTGGTAATCATGAAACTCGGCTCACCGCTGACATCATGGCTGCCGGTATAGAGTGTCCCGTTTAAAAACAGTGCGGCTCCTACCCCAGTCCCGAGCACGATCATAGCGCTGTTGATGGTGCCGGCGAGCTTGCCTTGCCAATGTTCGGCTAGGGCAGCAGCATTGCCGTCATTTTCAATCACGACTGGTGTGTTTAAATGAGCAGCATCCTTAAGTCGCGCAGCCAGTGGCATTGTTTCTAGAAACGGGAGAGCGGCACAGGTTTTGACGATGCCTTGCTGCTGATTGACGACACCCGGCAAGGCCAACCCGACGCCAGCAATTTGTCCTTGATATCGGTGGATCAGCATCGTCATTGCCGCCATAAATTCAGCCCGACTGTTGCGCGCGGTCGGCTGTTTATGTTTCTCCGCGAGCTCGCCTTGCTCCGATACTAACGCATATTTGGTCGAGGTGCCGCCGACGTCAATTGCCAAGTACTGCTTCATGGTAATCCTTTCTTCCACAGTGCACGATTGCTACTTAATCGGCGCCTTGATTCGTTTTTCATACGCATCCAGCCATGCTTGGGTGACTGGCGTAATCGTGGTCGTTTGATTCGGACCGGGATTTGCCATGAGGATCACCGGTTTCTGGCTGGCAGTGGCGACGCTGAAGGTAAATTCCACATTCGTTGCGACTCCCCAATTGCCGGCGCGGTCTAAAGCGATGAGCGAAAATTCACCGGCTTTACCATAACGGCGCTTTAACTTTTCAATAAACGGATAAACCGCTTCATCGCAAGCTTCTTGCGGCGTACGGCCTTCACCCATGCGGCGTACGATTTCGTAGGATAGACAGCCTTTCATGATATCTTCGCCTAACCCGGTTGCCGCGGCGCCCCCGATGTCACTGTCAACATAAAAACCGGATCCGGACAGTGGCGAATCGCCAACTCGACCCGGGCGTTTCATAAATAAGCCTGATGTTGAGGTTGCCGCGGCCATCGATCCTGTTGGTGCCAGCGTAATAGCGCCCACCGTGTCATGGCCATCGTAAGGTTTGATTTTGGCGTCAGCAAGTTCTGCCCGGCGCTTTTCCCAACGTTTTTTGGCTCGGTCTGTTAACATATTTCGCATTTCGAAGCCATTTAACTGGGCGTACTGGGTGGCACCTTGGCCGACAAGGAAGCTGTTGTAATGATCATGACTGAGCGCGCGGGCGACCGAAACCGCATGGAGTACTTCATGGATGCCAGCAACTGCGCCTTGGGCCAAAGTGTCGCCATCCATGAAGGCCGCATCCATTTCAACTTCGCCATTTTCATTAGGCAAACCGCCATACCCGACCGATTTGTAATAAGGGTATGCTTCAACGGTTTTGATCAATGCCTCCACTGCATCCCCGGCTGTGCCGTTTGCTTGCAGCAGCTGGCTGGCTTTCTTCACGCCATCGTGGGCCATGCGCCAAGTGGCAATCACGCCCCAAGCTGTTTCGTTCATTTATCCATCGCTCCTAACCGAATCATCGCATTCATATCAATCATCATATTTAACTTGAGATCGTGCTCATCCATCCACTCGTCCGCCTTATGCGCAATGCCTTTTTGACCGGGAAAAGAGGGCCCGAATGCCACAATATTTGGCATTTTACGGGCATAAGTCGCCCCAGTTGTGGTGACCGGTTGACCCTCTCGCCCCGTCACCTGTTCATAGGCTTGCGTCAATGCTGCCAGCCGCGGATCGTTTTTGTCATGCAGGATCCCCGGCATGCTGCGAATCACGGTTATTTGGGTGCGGGGAAAAACGGCTGCAGTCAGCGCGCGGGTGACGTCATGCTCTTGATAAGTCACAGGATAGCGGACCGCCACTCGCAGACTGATGACCGCGCCGATTTTTTGCAGCTGATAAGGTGTCACAATCAATCGGCCACTTGCGGCATCGGCAAAATCCATCCCTAGCCCTTCGCCGTGGTGCTGGTTCGCCAGCGTTTGCACCAACCATTGGCAATAGTTGGCAAACTGTCCGTGGATCGCGTGTTCGTCTAGCAATTCCTTGGCTAAGGTTGTGATCGCATTTTTACCTAACTCTGGGGCATTGCTGGGCGCGCGGATGCCACTGGCAGTATAGCGCTTGTCATTGATCGTTGCTTGCAGGTGGTCAGGCACATGATCGCTTGCTTGGTCGCCGGTGATGGTGGCTACTTTGTCGAGAGAATCATCGGTGATGGGCGTGCGCAGGTTAAAATTCACAATGCCGCGTTCGCCATATACAACCGGAAATTTGCAGTCTGGCGTGAAACCAAACTCAGGCGGGGCTTCCTTGGCGAGATACAAAGGGACATCCGCCGAACCGCTTTCTTCATCCGAGCCTAAAATCAACCGAATCGTCCGCTTAGGCTGAAAACCGGCATCCTTGAGCAGCTTCATCGCAAATAAACAGGCAATGCTTGGGCCTTTGTTATCGAGAATTCCCCGCCCATATAAGCGGCCAGCCTTTTCCGAAAGGTCGTATGGTGGAAAATGCCAATCCGTTTCGCCCGCTGGTACCACATCCAAGTGACCGACGATGCCGATATAATGCTGGTCATCGTCACCCCACTGAATATACGCCATTGCCGAATTAACAATCCCCGTTTTAAACCCATAAGCCTTTCCCAGTTCTGCCGCAGCGGTTAAAGCCGCCCGCGGGCCCCGGCCAAACGGTGCATCGGCTTGTTGCGACCCGCGAACACTTTTAATTTGCATGATTTGGCGCAATGCTTGGATAAAAGTCATCCGTTGCGCCTCATATAAAGCTGCTAGCGTTTCATTTTTCATTCGCACTTACTTCCTTAAATTCACACCCGATCCCGCGTTAACGTGGACTTAAACGAATATTTGTCAGCGCGATAGTACGAAATATCGTAAAGAATCGGCTTGGCATCGGCAGTATAGGTGACGGAATGGACGAGTAGTAACGGATCGTCTTTTTTCCCGTGGAGTAATTTGATCATGTCTGGGTCGATCAGCACGGCTTCGACTTCCTGATGCGAATAGGCAATCGGCACCCGCTTTTCAATTAAGGCAAAAAGCGAGCCCTCAAAGTCGTGTGCTTGCAGGCCTTCAATGTATTCATGGCAAATTGCAACGTGCTCAACGGTCATCGGTTCTTCATCCCAAAACCGCCGTCGCACGAGCAGGTCAACGGTTTTGTTTGCCTGCTGATCCCGTCCTAGCACGCGCGCAATTTCTTCCGGGATCGGATCCAGCGGGCCAAAACTCAGCACTTCGGTACGACTCTTCTTGCCATATGCGCGCGCGGCTTCGGTAAAGCCTTGTAACCCCATGCGGCCGCTTTCGACTTTATCGGTATACGACATGACATAGGTGCCTTTCCCCGGTGACTTCACAAGTAATTGCTGCCGAATCAGTAGGTCAATCGCCTTGCGCACCGTGAGTCGGCTGACTGCGAACTCCTTAGCCAAATCATATTCAGATGGTAAGCGCTGGCTGGTAGTGTACACCCCGTCACGCACACGGCGGCTTAGTTCATCTGCGACCTGTTCAAATTTTGCCATTCGTTTTAGCCTCCGTTTTCTTTAACAACGCTTTTCGTAGGTTCGTTGACGTTACGTTCATTTTGTCATGGTTCATGGGTGAAGCAGCGGCTGCTTTAAGGCCACTTTTGCCGTTCATTCACATGCGACAATTGCGCGCGCTGCTGCGATTGTATGCCCTTCCATTTTTTGCTTGTTTTTCACGTGCTACCAGTTTATGCTTAGTATGCATTGAATAGTATATACTACAAGTTTTATTTTTTGAAGCGCCTTTTTCCCATGTATCATCGCGAAAAATCCGGTCTGCTAAATTCACTCGTCAGTGGTCTTTTTACGCATCTGCACGCAACCTCGTCAAAAATTAAATAAAGGAAGTGTCATCATGCTGTCATCTGCCCATGTTCCTGAAGACAAACGCTCGCCGCTTCTAGCGCTTGGCATCTTATCGATCTCATTCTTAATGTCGGTTAGTAACGCGGTTTCCGGAACTATCCCGCTGATGGAAAAATATTTTTCCGATGTTTCGCGGGCCAACGTTGAACTTTTAATCGTCATCCCTACTGGCGGCGTCCTACTGGGAACAGTGATTAGCGGTCTGGTTTCTAATCTGCTCGGGAAAAAGTATACGGTCATCGCCGGGCTGACGATTTCCATGATCTTCGGCATCATCCCGGCGTTTATTTTCAACTACCCTGCCATTTTAATTTCCCGGGCAATGTTTGGCGTGGGGATGGGGGTTTTCACGCCGCTCAGTGTGTCTTACATCACGGATCTGTTCCCTGAGGAGACGCGGAATCGCCTGCTGGGGTGGCGTAATTCGGTTGGCGCAATTGGTGATGCCATCATGCTTTTCATCGCCGGCTTCTTGATCAACATTAGCTGGCACACCACTTACCTAGTCTTTCTTTTCTTATTGGTGCCGATTATTTTAGTCATGTTTCTGGTTCCTAAGCGCTACGACTACATCGTCTCGGAAAATGGTAAAGAAGTCGAAGAAACTGCCAAGGTGAAGCCGACAACCAACGGCGGCGTTATTCAGCTGGCCATCGTCTTCCTATTCGTCTGCTTGTTCTACTCGGCTATTTCGTTAAAACTCGCTAGCTACATGGTGGATAATCACGTCGGTAGCGCCGCCGCAGCCACCCATATTTTCGGCTTTCTGGTATTGTGTTCGATCATTTCCGGCATTGCGTTTGAAAAAATCGCCAAATGGTGCGGCAAGTATACCGTAGCCATTTTCGATATTGTGACCGCCCTTGCGATGATGGCAGTGCCGTTTGTCCATTCAATTCCAGCCTTGTTGGTACTGGTGTTGGCGGCTGGTTTTTGCAACGGGATCATCAATCCGGCCTTAACCGCGCGCATGGTCCACTACTCGCCTAAAGGGTCCATGAACTTCACCACTTCGATTATCATCATCGGCATCAACATCGGCTTCCTCATCGCCCCTTACTTTTTCCAGTTCTTCGGCAGCATCATTGGCAATGCCGACCCTGCAACCATGATCTTGTGGAGCGGTATTTTCTATATCTTGTTAGCCGTTTACGACTTGGTAATCGTTAAAAAAGACCGCTTAAGCATTTGATCGCAAAGATTAGGAGCCGCTACTTATGAACGACAATGTTACTTGGTTTAAACACGCTAAATACGGCATGATGATTCACTGGGGATTATATTCGCTGCTGGCAGGTGAATATCGCGGTGAGTCATCGAGTGCCTACGCAGAATGGATTCAGTCCAAATTTCAAATACCAAATGTCGAATACGGCAAACTTGCCACCGCCTTCAATCCGCTTTACTTTGATGCCGATCAAATCGTGGCTCTTGCCAAAAAGTGCGGTATGCAGTACCTGGTCGTCACCACCAAACACCACGACGGCTTTGCCATGTATCATTCAGAGGTTGACAGCTACAACGTATACGACGCCACCCCGTTCCACCGCGATGTGATTGCCGAACTAGCCCAAGCCTGTCATCAAGCAGGCCTCAAGTTCGGTCTCTATTATTCCCAAGACCTCGATTGGCACGAACCGGATGGCGGCGGCTACAAATCAAACGACCTCGAAACAGCCGGCACCACTTGGGACAACAGCTGGGACTTCCCGGACGAAACACAGAAGGATTTTGACCGCTGCTTCAATCGAAAAATACTCCCGCAAATCAAAGAAATCATGACCAACTATGGTGACATCGCCACAGCCTGGTTCGATGTCCCGATGACCCTATCCGAAGCCCAAAGCCAAACCATTTATGATACCGTCCGTGCCTTGCAGCCTAACTGTCTCATCAACTCACGCTTAGGCAATGGCAAGTATGATTTTGTCTCACTCGGCGACAACGAAATCCCCAAAGACAAAGCTGCCATGACCCAAACCGATGTCGACTATAACGACATCACCGGCTTCAAACCGTCACCGCTGGGGTTATACGAAACAGCTGGCACCATCAACGACTCATGGGGCTTTTCCTATCACGACCAGAACTGGAAAACCCCGCGCACACTCTTCCGCTACAAACAACACCTTAACGATTTTGGCATCAACTATCTGCTCAATGTCGGGCTTGATCCGCTAGGCCGCGTGCCGATGATGGCAGAGGAGAATTTGCTGGCGGCTAAGGCGTTGGAGGATGAAGCTAGGATTTAGGTTTGGTCGACCTTAATGATTGCTTGATGCGAGGTTCTGCGCATTTCAAAGTTTAAAAACACCTAAAGTAGAAGATAAGCCATAATTCCGGCTTGGTAACCATGACTGATCAGATTCCGAACCAGTCAAAAATCGATGTTGGGAGTACCGAGCCAAACTCCTCAATCTCCGGCAAGATGGGGTGGCGACTCGAAGCTAGAGCTGTGATGGCACTTTTAACTCGCAAAGACCGCGATTTCAAAGTCTCCTAACAATACCAGACGGGTTGTTTCCACTGCTGAACCCCATCTGGCCTACATTTGCTCCGCCTTGGCACTAAAACCATTAAAGCCCATTCAAATTAATGTAATGAATCTAAAAGGCGTACTATTTTCTCAATGAGATGTCAAAAAATAGTACGTCTTTATTGTGTAGATATGAATTATGATCCAGCCTCTTCGTTTGCATTCCCGCCAAGTGGTTCAGGCATTAAAGATCCTTTAGGCGTCATTTATTGATGTCTGAATCTCACACAGGCTGTGTTGCGCGAACCAAATTATCAAGAGATGCTCATCTTCTGTTGAACCGCAGCATTAGCATCCCCATAAGTTTAAACCAATCGTGAATAAGCCGTAAAAAAGCGATCCACTATACGAAAATAGAATCGCTTTGCTTTACGCCAATTAATGGCGGTGTTAAAGCTTCTTAAATTAATTCGAATCCTTCACAGTAGCCAGTGTTCGCAGTTGCGATGTGATCTGTTCTGCCAAATTAAGCATCGTATGGTATACATTCGCCTGCACTTCAATTGGTTTCGGAATGAGAACAATAGATCGCGTCGTTTCTCGGGGCTTGGAAAAAACAATCTTCACTTGAACGGTACACAAGTGTTTGCCTTTGACCACTATCTCTTCATTCAATGTTTGAACGACTTCAATGCTGTCATAGGGAAAATACTCTGGCTTCAAGTTGACGGCAGAAAAGCGTCGATTGTTAGGTAAACATAAGAGTTCATGTTGATCATCAAATAAAACATAGCCGTTTATTCGACGTGTGATCATAAAGTTTGCGCTATCGGTTATCATTTTTTCCTGTGGTGCTTGTTGTACCACTTGCTTAAGATCCGCCAAAGTCATGCTGGTGACTGTCTTAGTGTAGTCCAAACTAGAAATCCTGTAACAGTATTTACAAATATACCCATCAGCAGTTTTGAATTTGACTAGGCCCAATTTTTTATGACAGAGAAGACATTTTCTCAACCTCTTCATCTCCAGTCCTCAAGGCGTCGCTTATCAAGAGCGTTGCCATTTTAAGGTATTTCTGGTATTGCACATCGTATGCTTGCTTCAAGGATCGGTCAGGTAAAATGACCACATCATCTTCTGCTTGCGCAGTTACGTTATCACCATCACCGATAAGTGCTAACATGACGGCGCCATCAATTGCTTCTCGTTGAACCGTTCGTTTGTGTACAGGCAATCCGAAGACATTTGCGAAAATTGTTAGCCAAAGTGTGCTCTTCGCCCCACCACCAACAATACGTATAAAGTTAGTTGCCGCACAATTGCGCATCTGCTCGTATAACTGGCGACATCCAAAGGCTAATCCTTCTAGCACGGCTAAATACATATTATCTTTAGTTGTTTCGAGGCCGATACCGATAAAAGCACCTCGCAGGTTTGGATCGGCATATAACGTCTTTTCACCGTTCAAGTGGGGGAAAAACAAAACTGTGTTCTTCCCCAGCAATCTTCGGGGAATCTTCCGCTGTTCGGCATCAGCATCCTCGGTATTGATAATTGATCTCAACCACCAGTCATTGAGAACCGCACCAGTTTGCACGACGCCTTGTGTCAAGACACTTTCGTTTTCTGCGTCAACTTTGAACATGATATTCTTGCCAATCTGTTTCAGTTGGTGGCGGCGATTAGGCACCACGACGACGCCAGAAGTCCCAAGCGAAATCAACGGTTGCTGCTCCTGATCCGTCTTATTCGCTAGAGCAGTTGCTGCATTGTCACCGGTGCCGGCAACAACCTTAACAACTGAAGGTAATCCTAGTTGATTGGCAAGTGAAAACTTTAATTCGCCAATAACATCACTTGAAGTATGAATAGTCGGTAAAATACGCTCATCAATCCCGAATTCCTGACATATTTTGGTTGCCCATCGACTTTGTTTGAAGTCAAACAACGACGATGTCGAAGCATCACAATAATCAGTTGAATAGTGCCCTGTAAGCCGATAAACAATGTAATCTACTGGCATGAGTAAATGCTGTAAAGCTTTGAAATGGCTTGGCTCCTCACGTTTTAACCAAATCAGATTTACGAGCGGGCTTCCTGTGGAAACAATCTTAGCATTTTCCGATTCTCTAATGATGTTTAGCTGTTTTTTCAAACCCACTACCAGCGCCTTAGTCCGTGTATCATTCCATAAAATTGCGGGACGAACAATGTTACCGCTTTGATCCAGAAAAACGGTTGTATGCATTTGTCCTGTAATCCCGATGGCCGCGATGCTGTCCGAAGAACGCGCGTGTTTTACTAATTGATGTAGCCCAGTTAAGACAATGTCAAACCAGATGTTTGGATCAATCTCCCTGGCTCCGTTCGCTGAATTCATATATTGATAGGTTTGCTGATAACCGTGTTGCAAGGAAAGGTCCTGATCAAACAAACCCATTTTGATTGAGGAGGTTCCTAAATCAATGCCAATATATTGCTTGCCCAATGATTTCACCTTCCTGAGGATCGCCTAATCAAACGTCACCATCGTCTTCAGCGTTTCTGGCAGCATAGCATATTGAAACGCGCTTTCAGCATCCGTGTATGGGAACGTCTTATCCAACAACGGCCGCAGATTGAGTGCTTTTTTGCTTATAAGCTGAGTTGCTCGGAAATACGTTTCTCTGGTAGGACTCACGGTGCCCTTGATAAATTTTTCGTGTGCATGCACGGCACCGAGATCAATTGAAACGGGATCGTCTGGATGCATCGAACTAAACATGAAAGTTTGGCCGCCATTGGCTGTAAAGGCAATAGCCTGTTTAGCAATTGCCGGCACTGCGGTTGTATTAAAGACAACATCAGCACCGCGACCATCCGTTTCATTCTTGACTAACGCAACCGGATCTTTCTGCATAGGATCAAAAACAAAATCTGCCCCCAGTTCTAGCGCTAATCGGCGCCGGTTTTCATTGGGTTCGCTAACCAGAACGCGCGCTCCCTTTAACTTCAAAGTCATCACGTGTAACAAACCCATCACGCCGCCGCCAATAACCAAGGCATCTTGGCCAAGCTGCACGTTCGCCCGTTCGACACTGTTAATCACACATCCTAAAGGTTCCGTAAAGGCCATATCCAGGAAAGACGTCGTATGAGGATATTTGAACAAGTCAGTTGTCTTAACGGCCATCAACTGAGACATCCCCCAGAAACCCGAAATGCCGTAGTCGTTGTGAAATGTTGGTGACGAGTATATTTCCGTACATAAATTTGGCCGGCCAGTTTTGCAATAATAGCATTCACCACAGTTTGGCAGAATATATTTCACAACGTGGTCGCCTACTTGAAAATGCTTGGGATTAACAGCGTTGCCAACTGCAATAATTTCGCCGCTGAATTCGTGACCACCGACTCGCGGATAAGTCCATTTTGTATCACCCGTATAATCGCGAACGTCATTTTGGCATAATCCATTGGCTCTTATCTTCATTAAAATCTCATCACCTTGAATCACTGGATCAGGAAATGATTTGATTTCAATCTGTTTTGGCCCATTTTCTAGTACTGCTTGCATTTTGATACCAACCTTTCTAAGCACCCAATATACCTGTCCAGCCACCTATAATACCTATTAAAATCATGATCCCTATGATCTTCAAAGAGGACCAGCCGCGTTTGAGCATCAGTAAGATCAGCAGGGTAAACGCAAAGGGCAGAATGTTGGGCATTAAAACGTCAAGCAATTGTTTCTGAATACTGAACGTTTGCGTTGAGGTAACAATCTTAAGGGGCACTGTCATTTTGACATAGCTTGAAATCAAGCCCCCCATCACCATGCAACCCATAATTTCAGCACCTCTAAGAATTCGATCTAAGATGCCTTTTTCGAGGAAATCCATGACAGATTCAGCACCAGCGCGGTAGCCAAACATAAATGTGCCATAACTGAGACCCCATGAAATCCCGAACATCAGGACGAAATAAATGATGGAACCCCAGATCGTACCTTTTCTATTCATATCAATACAAATAGCCAGCAAGATTGGGATCAAAACACCTTGATAGATCGTATCGCCGACACCAGACAGCGGACCCATCATCGATGTCTTAAGGCTCGTTATGAAGTCACCAGGAATATCCTTTCCTTTTGCCTTCTGTTCTTCCATTGCAATGATCATGCCAATAATAACAGCGCCAAACTCTACGTGAACATTAAAAAATTCGATTTCGCGCTTCATCATATCTTTTTTCTTCTCAGGTTCATTGTTATAAAACTTCTTAACAATAGGCGTAAAGACATGAGCGATGGCTTGGCCCATCATCCGCTCATAGTTGTAACAGGTCTGCGGAAAATTTTCCCAAATGAGCCAAGATTTAATCAAGTCACCTTTTGTTAACAAGCTTTTGCTATCTTTTGCGGTCACCTGCATTTTATCGTCACTCATAGCTTGGGCCCCCTTCATCGGACTGATCCTGATTCTTCGTTACCTGAACATAAACAACTGCAACAAGCGCAGCAATAACGCCAAGTGGTAGCAGACCCAAACCGGAGTACGTTGCCAGCACAAACCCGATGTACAAGAAGACTCGCGAATCGCCTTTGTAAATGTATTGCAGCGTAATGGCGACCCCAAGCGCTGGCATCATACCGCCAATCACTTTAAAGATGGTTAGAACCGTGCCGCCTAATGCCGCCACAAAACCAGAAATGTAACTGGCACCGTAGTATGCTGCCAATCCACACGGAATGATGGTGATTAAAGCCGTCAACAATTGCGGGTACAAAACATTGGCTCGCCAAATCTTGTGATACTGGCCATCCTCAATATAGTGATCTGCAACATGCACAAAGATTGAACCATAGGTCATTCTCGCATACCAAACCAAGGTGCCCAGTAGTCCGATCGGCACCGCAATGGACAAGGCAGTTTTCGCATCCAACCCACCTGTGATTGAATAAGCCGTACCAAGAATCCCTGATAAAGCCATATCGGCTGGCATTGACCCACCTGCGGAGATAAATCCTAAATAGACTAAGTTAATGGTTGCCCCAACCATGGCTCCTTTTAAAGGATCGCCCAAGATGACGCCTGTTAATAAGCCACAGACAAGCGGTCGCTGAATCGTCCATAGTCCAACAAAGGGCAGATTCCCAATCGCGATAAAATACAAAAAGCCACAGAGGAATGCTTGAAAAATGCTCATTTTATTCTCCTCCTAAATAAGGTTGGTAATTTCAATTAGGCGTTGTTCGGGTACCAACTGATAAAAAACATGCACCTCTTTTGCTACAAGTTTCTTGATAGCATCAATTTCGGATGGATCCGCAGCAACATTCTTAACAAAGGGCTTACGATCCCCGCGCAAACCCATTCCGCCTAGGTTAACTTGCGGCAGTTGAATACCGTTTTCCGCCAGTTTTGCGTAATATGTTGGCGACTTTGTCAACAGTAAGATGCGTTCCTTCTCGTTGTTGTCTCCGTTCAAGTAATCCATTGCTTCTTTCACATTCATTGGGTCAACACGAACACCACGTGGGGCAAGCGTTTTCAATACTCTTCGTTGAAAAGGATCCCTGGCAACCGTATCATCTACAATGATGATGTGATTAATCCGATAAGTCGGCACCCATGCAGTGACAACCTCACCATGAATCAATCGATCGTCAACACGCGCAAATGTAATCTCTTTCATTTCGATACATCTCCTAATCATTAGTTTCCTTAGTTAAATGCTTATTGACATCAATAAAGGTTGATGGCGCCTCTTTAATCAACTTTTCGCAGATTGCTTCACGACCATTATTTGGATTACTCCTCATCATAAATGCTTCAAGCAGCATAGGTAGATTCATCCCTGTTATATGTCGAATATCATACGTACCCATCAACGACACAACTGTGTTGAACGGACTGCCGCTAAACAAATCTGTAAAACAGATGACTTCTTCAGTTGAACCGATTTCGTCTAAACGCGCCTGGATCTTTGCTCGCAGCGTACTGACGTCTTCAGTGGGTTCCAGCCCAAAAGCTTTAACACGCTCTTGTTTGCCAACAATCATCTCAGCACTGCCAAGCATTGCCTCTGCTAAATTGCCGTGTGAAACCATAATAAATTGCATTTTCCCATCTCCTGCATTCTCAATCTAATATTTGTGATAACTCCTGAATGAAGTAATCAAAGGTAGGATGTCTCTTTAAGCGTTCTACAAATGTCGCATCTTGAATTATTTTCCCAAGATAATTCCACAGCTGAAATACTTTCGCGTTATTCTTTTCAATGGCGACCAGGATAACCAAATCAACCTTATTACCATCTGTATCCCATTCGATTGGATGCTTGAGCAGGATAACCGAGACAAACGTCGCAATCGGCAATGGGCTTACAGGGTGAGGCAATGCAACTGTGCCGCCAAAGTAACTGCTTCCAAGTTCTTCTCGAAGGCGAATAGCTTTGTTTATTTCAGTCGTCTTACCAGCCACTGCGGGTGACGAAAGCGTTATCAAATGATCAACAACCTGATTTTTATCATGAAGATTCGCATAATCAAACCTGCCTTCTGAAAATAAGTTGAGAATTTCCTCTTTGGTCTTAAAACCATCAATGGCTAAT
>NZ_JBVAYD010000023.1:0-39535 GCF_055413445.1 Lacticaseibacillus sp. 22
ATATTGTTTGTGGCCTTAGTATAGCAAAAATGGGGATGGTTGAGTTCTTCACTGACAAACAATATCTTGCGTAGCAACATTATATGCGAACATACGTTTGAAAGTCAACCGATACAATGTGCTTTATCAACATCAAGATCTGCTTTGCGTTCAATCGATTGCAAACGCTCTTTCATGTATACCATAATTATGCTTGAATTTTAGGGCTTTTTAGGTTTTTGCTGCATTAGCCACAATTTTGTGTGGCTAATAACCAGCAACTCCTGCAGTCTCTGTGGCATTGCCTCCGTTGGTAAGATAGGCCTCAGTGAAGGCTTTCTGCCACTTGCTTAGTTTCATTACATATCACCACACCTCCCAAGGCAAAATAAAAGACGCCACGGCGTCAATGTTCAAAATTTAGTCTTCGGAATTTTGAAAAAATTTCTTTACAATAGGCATGCCCCTTACTATTATCAGCTCTACAAGCATAACAACGAAAACAGTAACCATAACCTTAGCAGCAACAGATAAGGTTTCCAATAAATTAACAAATAAATTAGTTGAACTCGTTACATCCCAAAGAGTTTGAACTATTTCTATTGAAAGTACCGTGTTCAGCCAAAGAATACGGACTATTCTCCGATGATCCTTACTTATAGTTGGTTTTGCTAAATCATTTCCAAAATATTCAAAAACATCTTCGGAAATGAGCAAAACTGTTAATGACGAAACAAGCGCCAATCTGCCGTCTGAATTAATCCGATACAATAATCCAACCAATGCAATGGTAATCAGTTCAAGACAAAACCCTATGATAATCTGTCCCCACGTCATTTTTGGAAGGAGCAGTTTTTGGAATTTCTTAAACGACCTTTTGGACATACTTAACCACCTCACCAAAATGATACGCAATATCATCGTAAAATACTAGTGAGGTGATGCATGGATTTGCCGTTCGTATCCACTCAAGGATAAGCGACAATGTGCCTGGCGGGACTTGCACCCGCTGAATCTCTGCTGTCAGCCACCAGCTGCTCACCCATTGTCAGCTAGGGTTCATCGCAAAGCTGTTTCGTTACAAGTTCAAACAAGGAAGGAGGACTCACCTCTCTTTCTTTTATTTTTGTCCGGTCGGATTGGGCAATGACTACTATGCCTATGGGAATATAGCAGCCTTCCTAGATCATGCTAACCCACGAAATCTGCTACTTAACAGTCACGCTAGAATTTCCTCTAAAAGATGCGCTCATTGCTTATCAATTCTTGCACGAAACCATGATGAGGTACAAATCACGATGATTTTGGGCTCGCTTGGGTTCAAATTGACGGTATTTCAGGCATATCAGTGATGGTAGGTGATTTGCCATCTGTTAGCGGCCTACCAGCTATTCTTGCCTGCCAGAGATATTTTTTCAGCAAGTTACGCGCATCATCACGGCACGCATGCTCGTCTATTTCCGGAATCAATGTCATCAACTGCGCCACTCCTAATGATATACCTGATTTTTGAGATCAAGTAGGGCGTTCCACATGTCGGTGCGCTATTTTTTTGACTTCTTGAATGTGTACACCTCCGATGCACCTCCAATACAATGAATTCATATGAGTGCGGAATAATTTCGGGTAAAGAAAAAAGCTGAAGCATCAACGATTTTCATCATTGAACTTCAGCTGAATTCATTTGAATTTTATACCGGTCATTCATATTCTATTGTTGCCGGTGGTTTACTCGTCACGTCGTAAAGCACCCGATTAACATGCTTCACTTCATTAACAATCCGACTCGAGATTTCCTGTAGAACAGCCCAGTCAATACGAGCAAAGTCAGCGGTCATCCCATCAATACTGGTGACAGCGCGAATAGCTATTGCGTAGTCGTATGTGCGACCATCGCCCATAACACCAACAGATCGAATCCCTGGCAACACCGTAAAGTATTGCCAAATATCCTTATCCAACCCGTGCTTAGCGATTTCTTCCCGCAAGATATAGTCGGAGTCACGTACAATCTCCAGTTTATCTTCGGTCACTTCGCCGATAACGCGGATGCCGAGGCCCGGGCCTGGGAATGGTTGGCGCCAGACGAGTGAATGTGGCATACCCAGTTTTTCGCCGAGTTCGCGGACTTCATCTTTGAAGAGTTTGTTCAGGGGTTCGATTAGTTTGAACTTGAGATCTTCAGGTAGGCCGCCGACGTTATGGTGGGACTTGATTGTTTGGGCGGTGTCGGTTCCGGATTCAACCACATCGGTGTATAGCGTACCTTGGGCGAGGAATTCGATGCCGTTGAGTTTGGCAGCTTCTTCGTTGAATACCTCGATGAAGTCCCGGCCGATGATTTTCCGTTTCTTTTCTGGGTCAGTGACGCCTTTTAGGTCATTGAGGAAGCGGTCTTTGGCATTAACTTTGATAATGTTGAGGCCGAATTTACCTTTGAGGCTGTCCATGACTTGTTCTGCCTCGCCTTTTCGCAACAGGCCATGATCAACAAAGATGCTGGTTAGCTGGGTGCCGATTGCTTTGTGTAGCAAAACGCCGACAACGGAAGAGTCAACCCCGCCGGAGAGGCCAAGAAGGACGCGCTTGTCACCGACTTCGGCCCGGATTTTGGCAATTTGTTTGGTGATGAAGTCGTCCATGCTCCAGTTGGCTTCGGCGTGGCAGACGTCGAAGGCAAAATGGTGCAGAATTTCGTGGCCGTATTGAGTGTTTTGCACTTCGGCGTGGAACTGAATGCCGTAGAATTTACGGTCATCGTCGTCCATCGCACTGATTGGGCAGTTGACGCTGGTGGCCGTGGTGCGGAAGCCATCCGGAACGCGGGTGACTAAATCGCCGTGGCTCATCCAGACAGTCTGGTCTTTTGGCAGATCGTGGAAGAGTTTGGCGCTGGCATCGGTGACTTCGATGTCGGCCTTGCCGTATTCGCGGTTGTCCGCCGGTTCGACATCACCGCCGAGTCGTTGGGCCATCAGCTGCATCCCATAACACACGCCTAGAATCGGAATGCCAAGTTTGAAAATGTCCTCATCAACCCCGAGCGCACCTTCGTCATAGACACTGTTCGGACCACCAGAGAAAATAATTCCCTTAGGCACGATTTTCTTGACTTCAGCCGCTGTGATGGTATGAGGCTTTAATTCAGAGTAGATACCAAATTCCCGGATACGCCGGGTGATTAACTGATTATACTGACTACCATAATCGAGGACGATGATCTTGTCGTAATCCTTGTTCTGGTCATTTGCCACAGTCCGCCACACTCCCTTGTTTGAATGCACTAATTTTACAGAGTTTTCATAAGCTGGTCAATCATGGGTGAGAAGCCTCTCATCTGAGTAAAACTGCCAAGTGACAGTCTCACCAGACTAACTGATTTCAGGCTTTCACACATGTACCCCTCAGTTTCTGAAAACCAACCAAGGCTCTATTTTACCATTTTCTCAACGAAACCTGGTCAATTTTATGTCCTTTTGTTTTATGCAAAATGACGTCGGCCCGATTCTTTGTGGGCAAGATGTATTCCTTGAGGTTCTTGAGGTTGACATCATGCCAGACCTGCCGCGCCATGGCAAATGCGTCAGCCCGATTGCCAATGGCGTATTGATAGTAGTAATTGCTTGGATCCGTGAAGGCCGTGTCCAGCAGAATCCCGAACCGTTCCAGGTACCACTGCTCAATTAACACCGGATCCGCGTCAACATAAATGGAAAAGTCGAAATAGTCACTGACATAAATCGGTTGCTTGCTTGGCAGCTGCAAGACGTTAATCCCTTCCACAATCAGGATATCCGGCCGGTCAATGACTTCATATTCATTTGGAACAATATCATAAATCTGATGGCTATATTTTGGTGCCCGAACCACCCCGCTCGCATTTTTGACGTTGTTCATAAAATGAATGAGCAGTTCCATGTCATAGCTTTCCGGAAAACCCTTGCGATCCAGAATCCCGCGGCGTTCAAGTTCTGCGTTGGGATATAAAAAGCCATCCGTGGTAATTTGTTGAACCCGTTTATCCGGATAAGCCCGGCTCAACAGCAATTGCAGCAGTCGCGCGGTGGTGCTTTTCCCGACTGCCACCGAACCGGCAATGCCGATGATAAACGGTGTGTGCGGATTGCGCTGCATGCCCAGAAAACGGCTCAGGGTAAACATATCGCCTTGGTAGTCTTCATAACGAATGTGAATCAAGTGGCGTAATGGTGAATAGATGGTTTTGACATCATCGAGGCTGATTTCATCATTCAGCGACCGTAATTGCGCCAACTCGGCATCGGTCACGCTGGTAAAATTTTGCGAATGAAACTGTGACCATTCTGCCCGATCAAACTTGTAGAAATTCATTTCGGATTGCATAACTTACCGTGTCCTTGCGTTTAATGTTCTTATTTTAGCATAGAAACGCGTCCATGTTTGGCTAACCGCGAAAACGCGTTCATCCGATGAAAAGGCATGTGCAAAGGCCCTTGATCGCAATGGCAAACGCTGCCGATCACGCCCAAAAATATTGACACACCGTTTCCTAGTGGGCTTCGTTTGTGATCGCCGCAACTGCGCTTTCCTTACGTTTTTCTTAACTGCCGTTTATCTTGACAGTTTCAAAATAATTGTTCACAATCAAACCAACGAAGCGCTGTCACGAACTTAGCAAGCCGGTTGGAGGTGCTGCCCATGATTGAGTTCTTGCTGGAACTTTTCTCCGATGTTATTTTGGAGTTTTTACTGGCCCCCATCTTTATGCCAGAATTTGATTTGACCGCATCGCCGAAATTTAACGGTTTTCGCATGATGCTCACTTCGCTTATTGATGGTGGGATTACCGCAGCTGGGGCTTGGTTATTGATTGAAAGCCTCACCGCGGACCCGATTTCAATCATGATCGTCTTTGTTGCGGCTGTGCTCTTGCTGGCCGGGCTCTTCATGTGGTACCGGGTTAGCATCAGATTTTTCAACTATCGCCGCGCGTTAGTTAAAGAACGGGCGGAAAAGATAGCGGCCGAAAAACCGTATCAAGAACTTTAAGGTTGTCCCCCGCTACAAGGTCCATTTTCAAAAGGAGGTGAACGGCTTCATGCGTCAGATCCTGAGCTTTCTCGGTTCGATTTTGATCGCCATTTTTCTTGTTCCCACCTTTCGCCGCAATCCCCGTCCATTTTGGTATTGGACGTGGTACATACTGCTTGTCATTTTCTGTGTTAGTGTCACAGCCTTTGCATTGTGGTTGCTGATTCTTACCCAGCTACGGGCCACAAAGGGGACTATTATGTTGGTCAGTCTGTTACTGGTTGTCCTTATGCCTGTGTTTTTGATCCGGGCAACATTACGGTTTCGTGATTATCGTAAGCGGGCCAAGCAATAATTGGCACACAAAAAGCGCTCTGGCATGAGCGCTTTTTAGATACTTTCATTAATCCTGTAACTTAAAGGCCAGTTTCATATTCGGAGCTGCGGCGGCAACCATTTGCCCCAGCAGTGCATTGCTGTTGGTCATGGCTAAGTCGGCCATTTTCTCGTTGGCAGCGGTTAAGTGTGCCTGAATGTCTTTGGCATCCTGCACTGCTTTATCCGTTTCAAGTTGCAGATGACGGCAAGCAGCCACAGTCTTTTGCTCAAACGCATCTTCTTGATCTTTGAACAATGAAAAGTCGTAGTCGCCAAACGTTGCCAGCAGATTACTGAGCCAATACATTTTGGTGACATCGAACTTATCGCCGGTGTCGCGGTATGCTGCCGGTGTATCGGTAACGTTAGCATAAAACGGAACCACTGTGTTGAAGGTGTTCGGGCCAAATGCCAACCAGTGAACACCCGCAATTGCAGCAGGCACATCGTTACGAATTTGCAAAATGTGGAGTTCCTGATTACGGTTGATCCCGATCGGCCGGTACAGCTTTTTCTGCGCCGGCGTGCCCAGCGAACCGTAAACATCGTACGGCGTGTTTTCGTAGTGGGAACTTTCGACAAACTTCACGTCTTCGATACTGATCTTTTTGTTAGTGCGGCAGATAAATGGAAGATCCTGATCGATTGGCGTGGTGTCGAATTCCGGATTGAAATACTTTTGGCCGTACCATGCTCGCGGGTTGTTGTAACGGGTGTCTTTGATGGTAGCCGAGCCGAAGATATGGCGCAAGTTGTAGCCTTCTGGGTCTGGGTTGAGGTGATAGGTCTCAATCAGATCACGCAGGTCGGCGCTGCTCATTGTATCATCGCTGGCAAAATCAAAATTGGTGATGTTGAAGCGATTCGGCGCAACCACATAAGCATCATCAGGAATGCGGATCGCTGCCCAGTGATGGCCGCCGATGCTTTCGAAGTACCAGACTTCATCTTTGTCGGCAAAGGCAATTCCGTTACTTTCATAGGTGCCGTACTGTTGGAGCAGACTGCCTAGACGTTGCACCCCTTCACGCGCACTGTGAATATATGGCAGCACGATGGTCGGCATGTCTTCTTCTCCGATGCCTTCAGCCACAAGCGGATCAACGCCGAGCACCCGGCTATTGGTCGTAATTGTCTCGGTTGAGGTCATCGCAACGTTTTCGCTATTAATCCCTGCAGCCGCCCAAATACCGTGGCCATCTTCAGCTTCAGGCGTGGACGTATACCCTAATGGATCGGCCGGCAGATCAATGGAAAATTTGCTCAAAACAGACTGGTAATGACGCGGCTGATCCTCAGGTTTAACGTACACAAACTTTTGCGGATGTAACGGTGATTCGCCATCCTCGTTCCGGGCAATGATCGTGGAACCATCGATGGAAGCCTTCTTACCGACCAACACTGTGGTACAGGAGCCGACATAACGTTTTGCCAAAATAATCGTCCTTCTTTCAAAATGAATCCGCATATGTGCAGAACCGTGCGGGAGTGGATTTATGATTAACTTTACCGCGTGAAAACAGGTTTGCCAAGGGGATGCGAAAACAAGCGCAAAAAATAGCCATCCCTATCGTTTGACAGACTTAGGATGGCTATTTGCCACTTCTGAGCCGCTGTTGCTTCAAAAATTTTAACATGCGGTTTAACCATGCGTCTAGCCAAACTAACTCAGAATCCAGCTCATTCAGAGTTTATAATAACCAGCAATTTGCTTTGCGGTTATTAACCGTTAAAAAGAAAGCATAACAGTTGAAATGTATGGAACCGCGAACACTTGTTTGCTACAATCAAATTGGCAACGTCAAGAGATGGCGGCTACTCTCAGAAGAAGGGGGTGATGCAGATGGTTTTCTTCCCTGAAGCTCACAACCCACTGAAGAAAGGAGCCTAGGTTTGTCGGTCTTCGAAGCCCTGAGTCTGGTCAATCAAGTCGTGGATAATTTCCTGACGCTGATTGTGCTAGTCACAGTGTTAACAGCCGAAAACAAGCGCAAAAAATAGCCATCCCTAAAGTTTGACAGCCTCGGGATGGCTATTTGTAATCTCAGAGCCGCTGTTAATGGCGTTGTCGTTTCAGAGAGGCTAGCGGTTGGAAACCGCTAGCCTCTTTGCATGATTATTTTAGCATGCAGTCTAATGATGCGTCTAGTCAAATTACTCTAGGCTTGCTAATTACCCGAAATCGAAGAATACAAAAGCCACACTTTTTTCGCACAAAGGCGAAAACAGCGCGCCTTTAGGTTTGTGGCTAGAGCTTCTAGTTATATGCTTATACGCTAACACTGTAGCAAACACATTTCTCCATGTCTGCTCAATCTTTTGATCAACATACCTGCGCTTAGCAACTTTCAATCCAGTGGCACTTCACCAAAGCTGGCGTTAATCTTCCGATAATCCGCTCGCCGTTCAGCGTAACCCGCGAGCAGCCGCTTTTCAAAGTCCGATTCGGCTTCGACTGGTGGCAGTGGACCGTCTTCCTTGTGGCGGGTCACAAAAGTTGCAAAGGCCGTTCCCACTTGAAAACGCTCGCCGCTAGCTAAGTGCTCGCCGATAAGTTGGGCGAAGACTTCAAGTGAGCGATGACCAACGCCGCTGACCATACACTTGATAATTAAGGCATCCCCCATTTTAACCGGTGCGGCCAAGCGAACCATATCCAGCGATCCGGTGGCTAATCCGCGCCGACCTAATCGTTGCGCGGCAATGGAGCTGACGTCATCGATCCAGGTGAAGATCTGACCGCCAAACAGCGTCTGATGGGCGTTTAGCATCCCTGGAAAGATGCGATAACTGGAAACTGCTAATGTATCCCGCATTTTAACCATTCACTCACCCCCGCTCGTACAATTCTTCTGGCACCTTGTCCAACAACGGTGTCACGTCTGGACTAGCTAGCATCGTCAACCGATGCATGGCCCGCGATGCAACGGTATAAAGCAATTCGCGTTCGTCTTCTTCATGGTAGTTTTTTGCGTTAACCTGCCACAGCACCACGGCGTCGAATTCCAATCCTTTGGCTAAAAAGCTTGGTACGACAATGACGCCCGCCGCCAAGCGTTGATTTTCGGACTTGATGAGGGTGACTTTAATGCCGGCAGCCTTCATCTTTGCGTAAATCGCTTCTGCAGCTTCCAGCGTTTTGGCAATCACCGCGGTGGTTTGTTTGGCCTCGTCATTCACCTTCAGCTGAGCTTGCAGTGCGGTCATCAAACCTGCTTCATCAGGCCGGACAATCAGCTTTGGCAATGGACCTTGGCGATTAAAGGCAACGATTTTCTGTCCGGATGTCAAAATGGCCTTGGTGAAATCCGTCACCTGTTTCGTTGACCGATAACTTTGCGTCAACTGCACCACACGGGTTTTCTCCGGATCGAATAACTTGCTGGTCTCATTAATCAGCGTCCGCGAGTCATCCTTTGTGAAAATTGCCTGATTCAAGTCGCCAAGTAACGTAAATTTCGCACGGGGGAAACTGGCTTTAAGATAAGCCAACTGATATGGCGTGTAATCTTGAATCTCATCAACAAAGACATAGCGCATTTCGCGTTCTCCGTGCCGGCCGGTAATCAAATCATATAGGTGCAAATATGGCGTTGCGTCAGCCATGGGCAGTTTGCGTTCCTTGAACATGGCAATAAAGTGATCCACTTCTGCTTGCCAGTCAGCTTCGGAAATCCCTTCCGCTGCTAAGTCGTAAATGGCAGGCACTTCGCGTAAGAAGCTGACATATTGCCCCCGGATGTTGATGAACCGGTTGCGGACAATATCTTGCTGAATCGCGTCAAAACCTTTCATGACCAACTGCCGGGCAAAGAAGCGATATTCATCGTCACTATTCTTAAATTCTTTTGGCCCATCTTGTTGCATGGAGCGAATTTCTTCATCGCTTAGATTCTGAACTGCTTCTTGAACCCACTGTGCTTTGGTCTCGGATTCAATTTTGCGATTCAACATTTTAATCAGCCGCTCTTTAGTCGCATTCAGGCGGTTGCCCATATGATAATTTTCGTTATAGCTGTAGAAGATCTCCCGAATCCGCTTGCGTGAAAAGAAAACTTCGCCGCGGAACCGGATATCCCTAAACCGCAATCCGGAGCGTTCCAGACTCGTTGCATAGGTCTGGGCAGTTTTAAAGAAGTCCAAACTTCCCTTGACCCGGGCAATTTTCTTTTGCACCGGCGTCAATTGCTGTTCAAACTGGGAAAAGAGGTTCTGAACCTCAATATGTGGCAGGCGCCGGGTGACATATTGATAATACGTAAATTGGACCATGTTTTGTTCGCCTAATTCCGGCAACACATTACTGATATAGTCGGAGAAAAGTTGGTTGGGGCTAAACATGATCACTTGGCTGCTCGTCAGATTACCGCGATAACGATAAAGTAAGTACGCAACCCGCTGCAACACGGCACTGGTTTTCCCGGAGCCGGCTGCCCCTTGGACGAACAACAAATCCGCTTTGGTATCGCGAATGATCTGGTTCTGCTCACGTTGAATCGTCGTGACGATGGTCTTCATCTGGGTGTCAGATTTTTCGCCCAGAACTTCCAGCAACATTTGATCGCCAATGGTTTCGGTGGTGTCAAACATGGTCTGAATCTGACCGTTTTTAATCACAAATTGCCGTTTTAAGGAGACCGTGACTTGTTGCGGGCCATCAGGGGTTTGATAAGTCACCTTACCTAAGCCGCCATCATAATAAATCGAACTAATCGGTGCCCGCCAGTCATAGATGAGAAACTTGCCAGCCTCATTCGTAAACGAACCGAGGCCAATATAAATCGTCTCCGGCTTTTCGCGACCTTCCTGAAAATCAATCCGGGCAAAATAAGGGTTCCCCAACAGCCGCTGCACCGTTGCCAGCTGCTGTGCGCTTTGCTTCCAAGCATTCGTCCGCTCATCAAGCACCCGCTGCTGTTGCTGGATCGAAGCAGCTGTTTCAATGGTTTCAGCATAATTCGTGAAGTTTAAAGAAAAATCGTTGAAAAAGTTATCACTGATATTCTTCTCTTCGGTCTTGGTCTTGGCCATCTCTTTAGAAAGCCGCTCCTTGGCACCCGAAAGCTCCTTCATGATCGCATCCAAATGCTGCTGCTCTTTAGCTTGTTCATTCCCAGCCACGACGTCATCTCCTTTAACGGTTATTAAATAATCGTTATAACATCTTATCACTTATGAGGAAACGCCGCAAAAAAGAGTGTGAGCGCGAACCGGCGCGGTTAGAAGTCGGAGTGTAAGTGGCCTCAGGCGTGATGGCCGGGCTTTGGCCCTTGCGACTGAGGTCCTTACACGCAGACTTCTGCGCCGGTGAGCGCGTTATGGGCGTAAGCTAGAACAAAAGCGGCCTCAGACGTGATGGCCGGACTTTGCCCACTGCCACCAAGGTCCTTACACGCAGATTCCTGCGCCGGTGAGCGCGTTATGGGCGTAAACCAGAACTCAAGCGACCTTAAACGTGATGGCCGGACTTTGCCCATTGCCACCAAGATCCTTACACGCAGATCCCTGCGCCGGTGAGCGCGCTATGAGCATAAGCCATGCCCCCTACTTCAACCTCCCGCGCAACAACGGCGTCCAAGCCTCCAACACATACCCAACCGCCAATCCAACCGCCACCCCTAACAGAATCTTTTTAAACGGCAAACTAACCAACAACCCGATTAACACACAAGTACCAACGATAACTGCACGCCGATTGAAAAACGATTTACCTTGACGTGAAGGTTTTTGATTTTGTATCATACGCTTCCCTTTCATTTATAAATACTTTTCGTTACGATTGACTCATCCATTATCTCTGATCGGAGGCCATTATGGAATCTATTTCACTTTTAATCGTCTTGACAGCCGCGTTGTTGACGCCGCTGTTAATGGCACACTTTCATATTAATAGTATCCCGACTGCTGTTGCCGAGATTCTAGTGGGCATCATCTTAGGCAAAAGTCTCTTAGGTTGGGTCCATACTGGCGGCGAAATGCAGGCGTTAAGTGAACTCGGTGTCACCATCCTGATCTTCCTGTCCGGCATGGAAATCGACTTTTCGCTTTTCAAACCACAGCCCAAGTCGGACAAAGGACCTCAGCCGGCCAATCCAGTTGTGCTAGCCACAGTTGGATTTGCAACGGTCATCATCATCAGTTTGGGATTCAGTTACCTGCTCAAATTCATTCACTTCTATAACTTCCCGATTTTTGCAACCATTCTGTTCACCACGATTGCGCTTGGCGTTGTCATTGCGGCTTTAAAAGAACAGGAGTTGTTACATCAACCACTTGGGCAAACGATCCTGCTGATTGCGGCTTTGGGTGAAGTGATTCCCCTTATCAGTTTAACGATTTACTCAGCCTTGAACGGTTCAAGCGATAACAATCTATGGTTACTGCTGTTACTCCTGCTGGCGGCGTTGGTTTTACTAGCGCGATTCAAACGCATTTACAGCTTTTTTGCGGCGATTGATAAAAGCACCACGCAACTAGACATTCGGTTGGCTTTCTTCTTAGTCTTCACCTTAGTGACCATCGCTTCACGAGTAGGTGCCGAGTCCATTTTAGGTGCCTTTCTTGCCGGCATGGTGATGAAGCTCCTTGGTCCGCGTCAAGAGACTCAGGATAAATTGACTTCCTTAGGTTATGGCTTCTTTATTCCAATTTTCTTCATCGTCACTGGGGCAAACCTCGATTTGAAAGCTTTAGTCGCTGATCCTAAGAGCCTCTCCTTGATTCCGTTGGTGCTCATCGGCTTTTTCATCACCAAAATCGGCCTCATTCCTGTTTTGCGGCAGCGGTTTAAGCCGCAAAACGCATTGGCGGGCACGTTTTTAGCCACCACCACCATCACCTTGGTCATTCCGACGTTAACCGTTGGGTGCAACCTTGGTATCGTGACCGAGCAGCAATCCGGCGCGTTCACACTGGCAGCGGTCATTGCCTGTGTGGCGGGGCCAATCCTTTTCAATAGTTTCTTCAAGCCTGAACCAGAAACCTTCAAAAAGACCCGCGTCACCTTTATTGGCGGCAATCTTTTGACGGTACCCATCGCGCAACATTTAAGTCCTGAGCGCTATGAGGTGCAACTATTTACCGATCGGGTAGAAAATTTTCGGACGTATAACTCCGAAGTGGCGATCACATTAACCGATTATCAGGAGGACGCGTTAAAAGCTGCCGGCGCATATGATTGTGATGTCATGGTGCTGGGTGATTTCGATGCGGACACCAATTACGGCTTGGCAAAAATGGCATTAGCACAGAAAGTTCCACGAATCATCGCCCGGTTTGCCGCAAAAGACGCTACCTCTGATCGCTATGACCGATTGCGCGATGATGGCGTTGAAGTTTTCAATGCACTCGATGCCAACGTTGCGTTGCTGCGTAGCTTGATCGAAACCCCATCCACGTTGAGAATCCTTGATGATACAATTGCAGGCATCTATGAAGTTACCATTCGCAATTCGCGTTTTGCCGGCCTTGAGCTCAAGAATTTACCGTTCATTGATGACATCACCGTGAGCCAGATTTATCGGCAAAAGAAATTCATTGCTCCTCACGGCGACACCCAACTGCATCTTGGTGACCACCTCATTTTCTCCGGGGACAAGCACCTCATCCGCAATATCCGCTCACAGGTTGAAAAGTTAAATTAATGCTGCTCAATCAGGATGTGAAATTCTGCTTTGATACTCGCCAATGACCGATCTCAGTGCAAAATAGTTATAAATGGCAGCACTTCCTTTTTTACGCCGTTGTCAGGCTATTTTCCGTGGTACAATGAGATTATTCTAAGAAAAAAGGTGATCAAATGAAACAAGGAACAACGATCCTGACCTTAGACAATGGCTACCACTTGTGGACCAATACGCAAGGCGAAGGTGACATTCACCTGCTTTGCCTACACGGTGGCCCCGGTGGCACGCACGAATACTGGGAGAACTTTGGCGAAGAACTCGCTGATCTCGGCGTTCAAGTCCATATGTACGATCAACTCGGGTCGTTTTACTCGGATCAGCCCGATTATTCTGATCCGGAAATTGCTAAAAAATATCTGACAACCGATTACTTTCTCGGTGAAGTTGAAGAAGTCCGCAAGAAGCTAGGATTGGATCACTTTTATTTGATCGGCCAAAGCTGGGGCGGTGCCTTGACCCAACTATATGCGTTGAAATACGGCCAGCATCTCAAAGGCGCGATCATTTCATCAATGGTGGACAACATCAATGAGTATGTTGAGCATATCAACCTGGTCCGCGAAGAAGCATTGCCTCCTTCAGCCGTAAAATATATGAAGAAAATCGAAAAAGCTGGCGATTGGGACGATCCGCAATATCAAAAATATGTGGATGTCTTAAATCGCGGCTATGTCGATCGCAAACAGCCACCGGCAATTTCACATCTAATTAGCACGATGGCAACGCCGGTTTACAATGCGTTCCAAGGCGATAATGAATTTGTCGTCACCGGTAAGCTGAAGGACTGGGACATTAGCGATCAAATTCACAACATCAAAGTGCCGACACTGTTGACATTCGGCGAACACGAAACCATGCCGCTAAAAGCTGCCCAGCGCATGGCTGAAGTAATTCCGCATGCTCGGTTGGTAACGACTCCAAATGGCGGCCATCATCACATGATTGACAACGCACCGGTTTACTTCAAGCATTTGAAGCAATTCATTTCCGATGTTGAAAACGGCACCTTTAACGACTAATGGTAAAAACCGCGCCCTTACTGTTAATATGGTCGCGGTTTTTGTCTATGCATCTTTTTAACATGAAAGGATCTCACCATGGCTTACACCGTTGATTTTAAAACCGTTAGCACCAACGGCTTAGAAAGTTCTCCTGTTGCACCGGCTTTGGCTGGGCTAAGAGCCAATGAAGCCCGGTATATTTGGAACAAATATAAAGTTCCTTATGTCACCTATCCTGTCAGTGAAAAACCGGACAGCCTCGCTTGGGTGCAGGCAATGCTTGCAGAACGCCAGCTCCATATCGCTGCCAAGCCGCTTGAAATCTGTGACCTTGCGCTACCGGATCTGCGCTGGGTTGAAGTCTATTATCAAGATGGACTAGCTATCAATGTGATGTATCACCTTACTGATCCCCAAAAACGGGCAGTCGGCTTTAAACTCAGCGACGGCATGACCGTTCCCGCCGAACTCGCGGATAAATTTAAATTTGCCCGCCAAAAATCAAAACTCGCCGGCACCATTCGCGGATCCTTCTTCGTAATTAAAGGAAGTTACTGATCGCAACATCTATCACGTACCAGATCAGGTTCACCAACAAAACGGTCGATGCATAACTGCGCATCGACCGTTTTATAGTATTCAAGGTAAAATAACTGACAAAATAAGTTGCACATTCAACAACGTAATGATGCCGGTTAAAACATATCCCATCCAACGCACGACTGGAGAATTAACGTGCTGGCCCATTAAGTCACGCCGATCGGTTAATGCCACTAGCGGAAATAGCGTAAATGGCAGCGCAATGCTCAGTGCTACTTGCGCGTAAACAATAACCTGCTCAAAGTGTTGCTCGCTAAAACCCATCACAAAGCCAATGATCATGATCGGAATCAGCGTAACCAACCGCGTCAATAAACGTCTGGCCCACAACGGAATCTGAATGTTCAAATAGCCTTCCATCACAATCTGACCAGCTAAGGTACTAGCAATCGAACTGATTAAACCCGTGATCAATAACGCAAAGGCAAACAAGGTGCTCATTAAGGGACTGGCCAGACCACCCACGATTGCCGGATTTTTCAAGCCGTTATAAACACCTTCAAATGCGGTGGCGTGGCTGCTCATGCCATAAAATAAAGTTGCCCCCAGAATCAGCAACAGCGCATTAATTATAAATGCCGCGACTAAATGGACATTAGAATCCCATTTGCCAAAGCGCAGCGCCTCGGTGACCTGCGCGGGAATATGTTCATCATATCGGCGGCTTTGGGCCAGCGATGAGTGCAAGTAGATATTATGTGGCATAATGGTCGCACCCATAATGCCCAGGCTTAATAACAACATGCCACGATTAGTCAGAATCTCGGTATGCGGAACCAACCCTGCAACAATGCCTCCCATTGACGGCCGCGCCCGCACCACTTCAATGCCGAAAATAATGCCAACTGTTAGAATAGATGCCAACACAATCAACTCGATCCGGCGAATGCCAAACCGCAAAAACATCAACACCACCAACACATCCGCGATCGTTAGCAGCATCCCCCACATCAATGGCAGGCCGAATAATAGCTTCAACGCAATCGCCGTACCGACAACTCCGGTCATATCCGTTGCCATCATGGCTGCTTCGTTCACCAGCCACAATCCGATTCGACTCCACTTCGGAACAAACGCCGCAATCGCTTGAGCCAAATCCAACCGCGCGACCACCCCGAGTTTAATGGCCAAGGTTTGCATGAACATCGCCGCCAAAATTGACAATAGCAACACCGCTAATAATGTCTCATGATAGCGACTCCCGCCCTCCAACGCCGTCAGCCAATTGCCGGGATCCATATACCCAACCGCAACCAACGCACCGGGACCACTGTAGGCCAGGAACTTTTGAACAAATGATGGTTCATACACTCCCGGTACCTGCACACTGCGATTAATCTCATCCAAACTAGGCTTTGCTTGCTGGACGCTGAGCTGCTCATTTCGCTTGGTCATGACGCATCACCTCTGCAGCAACCTTTTCTTTCGCCAGCGTTGCTAAAAAGGCACAAAACGCAGGACTGCCATTCATGGGGCGGACAGTTTTAAAGACTTTACCGCCATTAGCGCGAAAAGTTTGATAGTTTTGAACATCATTTTCTTCTAACGTCTCCAAACAATCCGTCACGAAACTAGGCGTCGTCACCAACACCCGCCTTTTGCCCAACGCTGCTAAGGCCACTAAACGATTGCGTAAATACGGCTTTAACCACGGTACCGGTCCGAACTTCGACTGATAACACGTCTCTACAATGGCCGGTGGTACTTTGGTCAGATAACGCTTAACCCCTGCTGTAGTCGCTTCACAGGCTTGCTGATAAGGATCGCCATGCCGCACCATCGCGGTTGGAATGCCATGATAACTCATAATCACGGCATCATAGTCACCTTGTATGTACGCATCGTCCAGTTGTTGCGCTAATAACTTCTGATAAGCGGACTGCTCGTAAAAGTGCTCAACGTTCAATGTTTTAACACCCGATGCTGCGACTTTTTCCAGGATTGTCTTGGTGGTGCTTTGGGTATACGCCGGAAAAAGGGGAATGACAACAATCGGCCGATCCCCGCGTGCTGCCATTGCTTGCAAGGAGGCGGCAATGGGATACTGACCGCCATAAGTCATCGCCATTTGAACATCCCAATCCGGAAGTGCCTGGCGCAAGCGATCACGTGTGACTTGCGTATAAGCAATCAACGGTGAGCCAGCCTGCGTCCACTCGTGCTGATAAAATGTCGCTGACCGCCAACTGCGAAATGGTAGCACAAATCCACGTAAAATCGGTTGCCATAAAATTTTAGGCATGGTAATCACATTCTGATCGCTTAAAAACTCCCGCAAATAACGCCGGACATCTTTGGTTTGCGGTGAAACCGGCGATCCCAAATTTACAATTAATAACCCCTTTGCCATTTAACTGCCCCCATTGTCTCCAAAAATTATAATTTAAGAATAACACAGGTCCATCGCTTTAAATTTGCTTTCTTGGAGCGAGTCGTTTAAATCATTCCGGTTATCAACTGCCAAATCCTACGCTGACGGCAAATCTTTTTCGCGCTTTCGAGACACAAAAACCTCGCCGCACCACAATATTGGGCACGCTTCCCGCCAACCAACTCCTGCTTCTATGCTAAACTAACATTAGAAGGATAAAACGTTTGCCGAGGTGAAATCGGCGAGCGTCAGACTGTCGAGGAGGCAAATTTAATGGCTACGAAAGGCATTACCGTCTACCTAGTGCGCCATGGGCAGACATGGTTTAATCACTTTAATAAAATGCAGGGTTGGAGCGACTCGCCGTTGACTGAAAACGGGATCAAGGACGGCACCAATACCGGAGTCATCTTGCGTAATGTTGCCTTTACCCACGCGTATTGCAGTGACACTACCCGGGCAACCCGGACAGCAGACTTGATTTTAAGCAAAAATGTCACGGGTAAGATTCCGCTGACAGTGACGCCGTTTTTCCGGGAACAATTTTACGGCTATTTTGAAGGTGAAGATTCGGGACAAACCTGGTACATGGTTGGGTTCCCCCACGGTGCCCGTACTTATCCGGAGATTCTCGAAAAATACGGTGTCGATGCGTCTAAAGACTTCATGCATGACGCTGATCCGTTTCATGAAGCAGAAGACGCTCGAACTTACTGGACGCGGCTAATGAAGGGGTTTCGGCAGTTGCGCTCGGAGAATCATGAAGGCGACAAAGTACTGATGGTCAGTCATGGTACAACGATTCGCAGTATTGTTGACAAGTTTGGCAAAAATGATGGCTTCGTAGTAACCGACTCACCGCGCAATGGTTCAATCAGTAAAATATTACTGACGGACACAGGCATTAAGGTCTTAAGTTATAATGAATTCGAAGCCTGATTCAATTTAAACCTTCAAGCGGTGATTTTTCAGCCGCTTTTTTTGATGAAACCAAAAGGGTCACACAACCAGCTTTGCATGGTTGTGTGACCCTTTTTCAGACATTTTATTCCCTATCTAGGCCACTGCGACTAGTGAACCAATTCTTTTTCCTCAATGAGTGAACCGCCGTGGATGAACTCCGGATTCGGGGTCAAATCGAAGCGTTCGGCCAGCTGTTCCAGATTCTCGTCTGTGATTTCGTTGACAAACTGACCACCTTGCGCCTGAATTGCGGTGTAGATAGTAGCGGCTTTTTCAACGGTTTCAATTAAGCCGTATGTTTCGTCAATCGAATCGCCAGCACCGAAGATACCATGCAGCGGCCACAAAACGATCCGGTATTGGCCCATTTTTTCGGCAGTTGCCTGGCCGATTTCGTTGGTTCCTGGCGTCATGTATGGTAAAACGCCAACGCCTTCAGGGAAAACAACGATTGATTCTGCCTGCATCTTCCAGAGAATGCGGCTGAACAATTTTTCTTTCCACGGTAACGTAAAGGTCATAGCAATGGTGTTCGTTGGATGACAGTGCATCACAACCCGCTGATTAGGATCCTGCTTAAGCCGTTGGATATGGGTCATCAAATGTGCCGGGAATTCACTGGTCGGCTGACCGCCATCGGAAAAGCCCCAGAGTAAATCGACACTTTGACCGTCTTGATTAATCCGAACCAGTCCTGTATCACGTTCCGGGAAGTCTTTGACGTTCTTGAAATAGCGACCGGTCCCGGTTACCAAGAAATATTGACCTGCCAAGGCACTGGCATCAAACTTAATCGGGATCGTGCGCTTGACTTCATGAACATCACCGTACTGATCGACTTCCTGCTTTGTAAGTCGATAGCTGACATTGCCGCCATTTCGTTCATCCCAACCATGTTGATAAAGATTCCACGTCACCTTACGCATCTGTTGCACAAATGGTGAATCAATAAACGCCTGTGTATATTCCGGATTCAAGAAATCTTTTTTTGAATCTGCCATGAAAACGTTCCTTCTTTCTTCTGGTCATCATGCCAAAGCTATCCCTTTACAGTGTCAAATAAACAGATCAACTTTTTTGTTGTCTTAAAAAGCGTCAAACCTACTGCACCCGAATAGCCATTAGCATGTTTGTTATCAATCTTTCTTACAGCTTCTATTTTACGAAGCCATGTAAGCGCTCGACCAGACCAAATGTACGCATCAAAACAGCAAAATCGGAACAGATGCACATATCACCCGGTATCCTGGAAATGAAAGCTCAATCCGGTTATAACATGACGAATAGCACTTCACGGTTGGCCCGTCAGTATTTTGGCTTTTCATAACGCACTACACAAAAATCGGCTTTAGCGTGATGGACAAAACCATCGCTAAAGCCGATTACGATTCATTTTAACGGTTCAAATTTTTTCAGACCACACTGCCGGGTTGCTTAAGACTTTGAGGCCAGGTTCTTATTAATCACAATACTCTGGTAAATCCAGACGGTTGCCAGATAGTACAAACCGTACAGCACGATGAATAACGCGAACGGTACTAACAAATGACCATATGGCTCGCTTAACAGGGTCTTGAACAACTGTAATCCGAATAACACGTGCACGATGCCGACCACTCCTGGCAAGAGGAACAAGGCGCCGATTTCCTGGCGAATCGACCGACGTAAAACGCGCGGCCGGGCACCAATTTTTTGCAACATGAGATAACGGTTCTTATCGTAATTGGCACCCGATAGAATTTTGAACATCAACGTTGAAGCCAACATCGCCAAGAAAGCAATTCCTAGGAAGAAGCCCATGAAAGCCAAGCCGGAATACAGGCCATTGACCACCGCATAGAAGACAAATTTCTGATCGCCATTGCTGCTCCAAAGCCGTGGATATTGGTGCTGCTGCAGCGTCACAATCCTTTGAATCGTATCGTAATTCTGATTGAAGTCTTTAACTTTAATGGTTGTCAAGGTCTCCGGATTCCCCAACTTGGCAAAAGTGGCAGCATCCGCAACCTTCATCTGCTTGCCGCGATTGTTCCCGATGAAGATGCCAAAAGCACCGGGGTACAATTCGATCAGCTTTTCAAAGTTCTGACTGGTGACTTTGATGTTGGGTGCATTGATGCCTTTATCCACCGCTTTAATTTCCAACGGATGGGCGTCAAGTTCCGTTTGACTGATGTAGACGGTTTTAGCATCTGATTTAAGTTCGTATTGCTGTTTGGCGGTCACATCCTGCAACTTATTGATTTCTGCGCGGGTGGCGGCATTTGGTGAAGCAACCGTCACGTCGTAAACTGTCGACTGACTTGCCAGCTTGGGAATGTCATGCGTAAAGCCCATCCCCACGGTAATGGCGCCTAAAGCCAGTGCAAACAGCATGGCAACTACGGATAAGATGCGGGTATAGTCCCGAATCCGAAAACTGAGCTGGGACAACGTGAACGTATGCAACTGCTTGGCTGCAAATGTCCGATTCCGCTTCATTAAACTGATTAAAGCCACAAAGACGGAATTAAATAAGAAATATGTTCCCAAAACAATGGTTACCAAAGCTAGCGGAATCGCCATTAACTGAAACTTAGGAACATTGGCCATGCTGTAATAACCGATAGCCAGCAAGATCACACCGAGGACAATCTGCAAGGCAAAGCTGCTTTTGTGTTGCTTAATCCGATTCGGTGTCTGGGCCTGATGTAATAACTGCAACATCGGCGTTTTCAGCAATTTTGCCGCGTTATACATAGCAGACAAAAGAAATAGGACGAAGAAGAAACCTAGTGTCCATAAAATGGCTGGCACCCAGATCGGTGAAAAACCCGTGGCTGGTGCATGTAAAGCGGCGATAATCCATTTTCCAATAAAAAGTGTGCCAACCATGCCAATAAGAATCCCGCCAATCGTCGCCATAATCCCGACTGTGACGGTTTCAAGGAAAATCAGCTGGCCGATTTTACGCCCTTTTGCGCCCAGCATCATGAACATCGCATAATCGCGTTGACGCATACTGAGCAAAAAGCTGTTGGCGTACACAATATAAACTAACGTGATAATCGCCAGCAAAACTGCCCCGAACCCGAAAATAAACGGGGTGAAGCCGATGGGTGAATTTTTCTTTAAAAAGCTCGTGTTCGTTGCTAAAGCCATAAACATGTAGAAAACAGCGCTGGCAATGACCAGTCCGGAGAATAAGACCGCATAGTCGCGGAAACGGTTTTTTAAGCCGCCAAGTGCGAGTTTACTTAACATTCTTGCTGCCTCCTACTTCTGAAATGTGCCGAGGGTCTCAAGAATCTCTTGATAGAAAGCTTCTTGACTCTTGTCACCGTGGACGAGCTCAGAACCGATCTGACCGTCTTTGATGAACAAGATCCGACTGGCATAGCTGGCGGAAAACGGATCGTGGGTCACCAGCAGAATCGACACACCTTCGTCACGATTCAAATGCGCCATGGTATCCAACAATTCGCGCGCAGCCTTGGAATCAAGTGCGCCGGTTGGTTCATCACCAAAAAGAATATCCGGCTGCTGAACCAATGCCCGAGCCGCGGCTACCCGTTGTTTTTGACCACCGGAAAGTTCGGTTGGGTAATGATCCAACACGTGTTCAATGCCAAGCGTTTGCGCGATCTTATCAACGGCTTCGGTTTGCTTTTTAGCGCTGACATTTTGCAAGGCAAGTGGCAATGCAATGTTTTCCCGGCCGGTTAAGTTTTCTAGTAAGTTGAAATCCTGGAAAATAAAGCCGATCTTTTTGGCGCGAAAATCGGATAAGGCGTCTCCTTTGAGTTTGGTCACATCGGCGCCTTTGATGCGAACGGAACCGGATGTCGGGGTGTCTAGCGTGCTTAGAATATTCAATAAAGTGGTTTTACCGGAGCCTGAAGCACCCATAATCCCAACGAATTCACCGGGTTCAACCTGAAAACTCACACCTTTTAGTGCCGGCGTTTGTTTTTCCCCTTGTTTGCCATATGTTTTCGTAACATTTTCAACCGTTACAACAGGTTGCTTGTCCATGATAAACCTCCATTTGCAATGTGCTTGCTTTTTATTTACAAGATTAATGATAATGGCTGCCAGCAATTTTTTCCTGATAATGCACTAACGGATGACGGATCGAAACTAACGGGTTTGTAAGCTACTTTAGCTTTTCTTTATTTTTGGCCCCCATCTCGCCGTAATCCTTGCTATAATCACACATGAGCTATGAAAATCCTTATGAAAGTTGGTTAATCGTGGGAACCTTTCGCAACAAAACGCCCGGGCTAAGTTCAAAATCAGCGGCTGATTGAACTTAGTAAAGGAGCACATTTTAATATGAATGATTTAGAAAAACCGCAAAAGCAGTACATTCCCTGGATGATTGTCGGCTTGATGGACTTTGTCACCGTCATCGGGTTTGACGACATCATCTATAACTTCCAGAATCAAGGCTTGGTGGCATTCACCAGCTGGATTATCATGACCTTCTTTTATGTCATTCCGTATAATCTGATTGTCGCACATATGGGTTCGACCTTTTCCGAACACGGTGGCGGGATCACCAGCTGGATGCGCGAAACCAATGGCGATACGGTTGGTTACTATGCGGCCTGGTTTTATTGGATCACCGGGCTGCCTTATGTCGTGGATGTGGCCAATTCGGTTGTTATTTCTTTTGGCTGGATCACCAACGGCAACGGTAACATTCAAGCCAACCTTGGTAATGCATGGTTTGGTATTCTCACGGCCGTTATCTTTGTGATCTTTATCTGGTTACAGCACTTCTTCAAAAATAAAAGTCTTGAGATCATGTCAACGATCGGCGGCGGGGCCATGTTTATCATGACGGTTTTATTCGTGATCATGACCTTCATCGGGTTATCCAAAGGCGCACCGATTGCCACCCGCCCGTTTGATTTCAAGGCCTTCATCCCCAAAGATTTCTTTTCACTGAGCTTCCTATCGACTTTTGGCTTGTTCGTCTTTGCCATGAACGGCTCCGAACTTGCCGCTCCCTACACCAAGGACATGCGCCATCCTGCCCGTGATTTTCCCAAAGCATTGAAAATGATTGCGATCATGACCATGTTCCTGACACTTTTTGGCACCTTTTCATTAGGGGTTTACTTTAACGCCCACCATCTGCCAAACGATTTGAAAATGAATGGTTCCTACTATGCGTTTCAAGCCATTGGTCGTCAATTCGGGATGGGCAACAGTCTGATGTATCTGTTCGCCGTGGTGCAAGGTATTTATATGTTAGCCCAGCTGGCTGTGATTCTGGACGCCTCAACCCGGGTCTTCCTGTCCGATGTGGCCAAGCGCTTCATGCCGCGTCAGTTGACAAAGATGAACGAAGACGGCTTGCCGATTAATGGTTACTGGATGACAACGATTCTGTGTGCGTTGATCATGGCACTCGGCGCACTTTTGCCGAAAATCAATGACATCTTCAACTGGCTGCTCAATCTCAACGGCATTGTCAGCCCGCTGTCCACTTGCTTCTTGTTCTGGTCCTACACGATGGTCCGGTTACATCAGGATCGGTTCCCGACGCCTGATTATACGTTTCTTAAAAATCGAAAAATCGGCTTAGTTGTCGGTATCTGGATGTTAGGGATTACCTTTTTACTTGGCACCCTTGGCTTCTTCCCGACTGACGCCACCGCGGACACTTTTGCACTCATGCTCGGTTTGAATATCGTGGTGCCAATTGGCATGGTCACGCTTGGCGTTTTGATGCCGTGGATCGCCAAACGTCAGCGGCAAGCAGATAACGGCCTTGCGTTTAGCCGCAACACCTGGTTGGTACTCACTACCCTCAGCTTAGTCGGGCTAGTTGTTGCAGCTACTTATGGGATGCACGTCAACTTACTCGATCACTTAACGCCTGTCATTCAATGGCCACTGATTGTCATCGTTGACCTTGCCATTGCCGGGGTGGTGCTCAAAGTCACCGCAAACGGCCGGCATCAACGGGTGGCTGGTTCGCCTGATGAGGGATGAGTTCTGGCTTACTATCTTAAGAGATAATTTTATAAATAAAGATTAGCTATATGATGTCCCGGCAACGAAACCTGTTGCTAGGGCATTTTTTGGCTGTAACCGGATTGTCCAGCAGAAAAAATCAACCGCCGCCAGCAACTACCAGTCAGCGACACCGTTACCACACCGCGTCCATCGTAGCAAAAAGTTGGCACTTACTATGCTGGCAGTAAGTTAAGTAGCCACCGTGACAACGTGATAAAATTAATTGTAGAAATTGGTTTTTTGCATAGCTGCTTCGACTTATTTTTAAACAATCGTTGAAGACTCAGAATATTAGGAGGTGCCGTATGCTCAGCTACACGATTATTTATAATCCTGCTTCCGGCCACGCTAAAGGCCCGACTGCCGCCGAACAGCTCAAGGCCAAACTTGAAGATCGCCAGCGGCAAGTCACCATGGCACCGACTAAAAGTGCTGATGACGCCCGAAATTTTGCTTATCAAGCCCAATCGGATATTGTCGTTGCAGTTGGCGGAGATGGCACGATTAACCAAGTCGTTGCCGGGCTCGCACCGCGCAAACAACCGCCAACGCTCGCTATTTTACCGGAAGGCACGGTCAATAACCTGGCTAAAGTCCTGCATATTCCGTTACTGCTGCCACTGGCGATCAAGAACATCTTAGAAGCCAAGCCGCAGCCATTAGACATTGCACAGGTCAATGATCGTTACATGGTAAGTACCTTGACACTCGGTGTTTTAGCCAATGCGGCGTTGTCCGTCACTCAAAAAGAAAAACGTCATTTTGGTCCCATCATCTACTTATTAAAGGGTTTTAAAGTTTTGGCCCAACACCAACACTGGATCCTACACTTGAACAGTGCTCACAACCACTGGGAAAAAGACACCCAATTTCTGCTAGTCAGCATGACCAATTCCGTTGGCGGTTTTACGAACGCGGTGCCAGATGCCGCCGTGGATGATGGCCATCTACATGTTTTTATCGCCCCAAAACTAACCTGGTGGCGCTCACTACTAGCCATCCCCTACTTCATCACCGGCAACTTTCAGAAACTACCCGGCATGACTTATTTCGCCACCGAGCAACTTACCATCGAGGCTCCAAAAACGCTCCAAAGCAGGGTTGACGGCGACCCGAGCACCAAGACGCCGCTAAAATTGACTGTCATCGCTGACCATATTCAAGTATTAGCCCCACCGGTGGGAAAATAATCTGACAGTGCCGCATATGAATGACTTATTGCATTTATAACGTCTACTTTTAAGTTGCGCAGTTTCAACGGCTTTTGACTGTCGTGCTGCTTTTTTTACTAGCCTGAACAGTCCTCGAATAGTCCGTTAGTGTAAAATTTCGCTCGATAAGACGATAGGGCCGGATGATAAAACCATGAAAAATAGAAAGTAAGAGCTGGCGGAGCGGTGGCGGGCTCAGTGGTGAAATTGGTCTTAAGCGGAGTGGGCTTCTCCGCTTTAGACCAAGGCCGAGCTTCGAAACCGCGGTCTTTGCGGGTTCGAAGTCGTGCCCACCACGTTCCAGCCCAGCCACCGCGGAGCCAGCTCGGAGTATCGGAAATCACTTAATTAGAGTAGAACCAAGTAAAGTTGACACTTACGAATAGTCCGTTCTAATAGTCTTTCCAAAATTCCCGTGTTACACTAGACTTATTCAAATGAGAGGGGTGAATCGCCATGCGGTTACGCAAGGTTGCACCATGACTGTCGATTCGTTAGTACCGATCTGTGGCGATAACGCCCGGATCTATGAAAGGAATTTATGACTGAACAAATATCTAATGAAGTAACTTCTGAAAATGTTTTAATTGCCGGCATTTCGCGGCAACAACCTGACTTTGACTACACCATGACCGAACTCGGTGAATTAGCCAAAGCGGATAACTACACCGTTGTCGGCGAAGTGCGGCAGAATCTCGATCGCGCAGTGGCGGCCACTTATTTTGGTTCCGGCAAAGTAGACGACATTCGCCAACTGGCTAATGTCCGCGAGGCTTCAACCGTGATTATCAACGATGAATTATCGCCTTCACAATTGCGCAATCTTGAAAAGCAGACCAAACTGCATGTGATTGATCGCACGCAGCTGATTCTCGACATTTTCGCCGACCGCGCGCGCAGTAAAGCCGCCAAAACTCAGGTTGAAATCGCCCAATTGCAATATGCCTTGCCGCGGCTTCATCCCAGCGCCAACCGCCTCGACCAGCAAGTCGGTGGCGGCGCCGGATTTGCCACGCGTGGTGCCGGTGAAACCCAACTTGAACTCGATCGTCGGGTGCTCAACAAGCGCATCAGTCACTTGCGACAGGAACTCAAAGACGCCAGCGTCGGCGATCAAGTACGTCGCGCCCGTCGCGAAGACAAAGCCATTCCAGTTGTTGCATTAGTCGGCTACACAAATGCCGGCAAAAGCACGACCATGAACGGGCTGCTGCAGCTGTTTGCGGATCGCCCGGAAGACAAACAGGTTTTCGAAAAAGACATGTTATTTGCCACGCTCGATACCAGCGTTCGCCAAATCACCTTGCCTGACAATCGCAAATTCCTGCTGAGCGACACGGTCGGTTTCGTCTCCAAACTGCCCCACAACCTCATCGACAGCTTCAAAGCCACCCTTGCCGAAGCTGCCAACGCCGACTTGCTCATTCAGGTAGTTGATTATTCCGATGAGAATTACCCGGAAATGATGGCCATCACCGAAAAAACGCTCCGTGAAGTCGGCATCACCAATATCCCGATGATCGAAGCTTACAACAAAGCCGATTTACGCGAAGGCACCCGTTATCCGGAAATAAACGGCCAACGCCTCGTCTACTCGGCTCGTGACAAACGCTCGCTCCAAGCCCTCACCGATCTCATCAAAGCCAATCTCTTCGGCCAAGATGAAGAACACACCTACCTGATCCCATTTGATCAAGGTCAGCTCGTCAACTACCTCAATCAGGAAACTGTGGTCAAAACCACTGACTACACGGAACACGGCACGCGCATTACAGCCGTTGTTAACCCGGTTCAAAAAGGTAAGTTGGCACGGTTTGCGGTAAAAGAGAAAGTTTGACTTAAAACCATAATTGACACCAATAGGGACCTTGCTTTTCGCTGCTTAATCATTGTAAGCAGGATTGGCACGGTCCCTTTTTATAGCGTTAAACCGAATTTGGCGTTGATCGGCTATTATGGTCACTCAAGAACACCAAATTTATAGCCATTATCACGGTAATAGGCAATAATTTTAGGTAAGGTTTGAACTGTCAAGTCTTTACCCAGTGCGTCATGCATCAGCACCACCCGCACTTGACTCGTGGGATAAACGGCCAATGACCGTAAATGATATTGCAACATGGCCGCTTCGGTTTTTGGTTCCTGCGCCTGACTCAAAGCATCTCCAACCGCAGCATTCCAATCAATCCAATCCAACCCCAACCGTGCCAAGCCTTTGTCGGCATCAGCCAGACCCTTCCAGCTAAAATGACCGCCTGGATATCGCCATAAATGGGTGACAAAATCCGGTCCCAGCGCCTGCTTAACCATCGTCTGCTCCAACTTAGCCTCATGCTCGATCGCAGCCGTCGCTCCAACTCGTCCCGGATAAAGCACATTATAATTATGCGTTATACTATGTAAGCCAATGCTATTGCCCCCATCATATATCGCCTTCAAAACCGGTACAGTCGCAGGCGAAAGCTGTCGCCCAACGACAAAGAAAGTGCCATGAACCCCTTCTTGATTGAGAATGTTCAAAACGCGTGGCGAATTGACCGTATTCGGCCCATCATCAAAAGTCAGAAACACGACTTTTTCTTTGATATTGCTCGTGTTGGGTTCGGTCATTTCCTGTTTGACTTGAGCAACGGGGTAAGCGTAAGCACTGGCTGTGGCGAGGTGACTCTGTCCGCTTGGCATTGACGGTTTCTCTGATTCTGCAGTTTTTTGTTTTGACCGTGCTATTGACGCCCGCTGCCTTTCAACAAGACGTGACCTTGAGGCAGCGGCCTTAACTCGTGCCTTCTTCAGGCTAGCCAGGTCGTCTTGGCGCTGCTGGGTCGCAACCAACTGGCGAACTACTAACAAGCCGCCAACAATGATAAGCGTTGTCAGGAACATTATCAGGACCATGAAGTTTTTGCTACTGCTATGTTGCCGCTTCTTTCTTCGCATCGTCCAACTCCAGTTTATTAGTTTAATCCGAGTGCAAGTTTATCATGATTTGCGCTGTTACAGTTGTTAGACGACTTGCGTTTTAAGATCAACTAAAAATCCATCTTTAGTTCGCACCGAAACGGCAAGTAAAGATGGATTAGTAAAATCTATTCTTCAACGCTACTCAACGCAGCGCCTAAAAATTGCAAAGACTCGTTCAACATTGAGTGCGAAACGATTGCGGGCGCTCTTTCACTCGTCCAAACTCATATAAAATTGCATTCAGAATCCGCTCAGAAGCGCGACCATCGCCATATGGATTCTTAGCATCTGCCATGCGCTGATATTCCGCATGGTCATCCAATAGTTGAAGCATAGCCGTTTTCACCGTCTGCGGTTCAGTACCTACCAACTTCAACGTCCCGGCTTGAACCCCCTCCGGCCGTTCCGTCCTGTCGCGCAAGACCAAAACCGGCTTACCCAATGAAGGCGCCTCTTCCTGAACACCACCAGAGTCAGTCATAATAAAATAGCTCCGCGCGGCTAAATTATGGAAATCGACAACATCTAACGGGTCAATCAAGTGAATTCTGGAATGATGATCTAAAATTGAATCAGCTGTCTCTTGAACAACTGGATTCAAATGCACAGGATAGATCAACTCAATATCCGCATGGGTCTCAACCACTTCGCGCATCACGCGGAAGACTCGCCGCATTGGCTCCCCTTGATTTTCCCGGCGATGCATGGTGACAAGAATCATTTTTTGTTTGGATCAATCAGATCAAGCACTTGATGATGATAATCTGTCTGAACAGTTTGATCAAGTGCGTCAATCGCTGTATTGCCAGTCACGAAAATCTGCTCTTCAGGATGATGCTCGGCCAGAAGATTGGCCTGACTCTGTTCAGTTGGGGCAAAGTACAAGTCACTCAGAACATCGGTGAGTTGTCGGTTCATCTCTTCCGGATAGGGACTGTATTTGTCCCAAGTGCGCAACCCAGCCTCGACATGCCCAATTTTTGTCTGCTGATAAAACGCAGAAACGCTAGCGGCAAAGGTAGTCGTTGTATCGCCATGAACCAAGACAATATCTGGCTGTTCTGTGGCAATAATCTGGCCCAATTGCAATATCACGTTACTGGTGATATCAGGCAATGTCTGCCGTGCTTTCATGATGTTCAAGTCGTAATCAGGTTTGATGTGAAAGGTTGTCAATACCTGATCAAGCATTTCGCGATGCTGCCCGGTGACAACTGTTACTTCATTGAATTGATCATGACATTGTTTAAGTCTTTGTACGATTGGAGCCATTTTGATTGCTTCCGGGCGCGTTCCGAACACGGTTATTACTTTAAGTTTGGGCATTAAGGAATCTCCTCGTATATTTTGTGACTGGTACATTAGCGGTTCAAATTGTTGGCATACTTGATCACAAGGTAGTCTGGGTATCCCATGAAACATTGGAAGAACGGTGTTTCACAAATGATATCCTGTAGTTTGCAAAATGATTTGAGCGTCCGACCAACTTTGGAAGAGAAGCTAATTGACAAGTTGCTACCAGCTTGGCCAATAAATTGGGCTGATGAATTGAACCCTTTCGATATGAGGACTACGCAAAGCCCCTAAACATGCGTTAAAGGATCAAAATTGACAAGCCAGATCGGTGTCTAGTAACGATAGACTACCGTGTGTCGTCGATAGATTGTCAACAATGCACGATAAAAACCCAAACCAAAGAAAAGCATATACATCTACTATACAACGATAATGGTGGGCTAGCTGTCATGACGTCATTTAACGGCCAACTTTGCGGCGGTTATTCAGCTTGGTCCGGACAATCCCGGACATGAGAACAAATTCAGGCCTCAATTGTATTGGCTTCAACCCTGTGTCAACCCGATTGAAATCAAATTGCTAATGACAAAGAATACTGCAGTAACAGCCGTTCCCCACCTCAAAAAGACGTTTAAAAGTTTTTTGGGCGAAATATACTTATATTGCTCTGTATATATTCTGACAATGATATATATAAAGGAAAAATTTAAGAAAAGCAGTGTTCGTGGTCCAGATGCGTAAACGGTTGGTGAAAAGCCAACAGCCACAGCCGTTAATAAACCCGAAATTAAAACAACGTCAAGAAAAAGACCAGTTGAAAGTTTTTCAAAAGCATTTAACAAAACAATTAAAACTGCAGCGAAAATCAAGGAATACAGTACAAAAGGAACATAACTTGTAAAGTTGAAGTAGTTAGTTGCCCCAACTCTAGCTTGATCAGCAACGTCATTAAATAATTGATCAAACTTTGGAGAGTATATGATGACAATTGGTTTCAAAATTGTACGCGTCAAGACAAAGGCTAAGGGAACGATCCCCGTGGCAACGAGTACTTTGGAACGTCGCTGAGATGTCACGGCAACAAGAAAAATCATGAATGCAAAGCACAGAAACAAGAAACTGTTATCAGTCATCTCTGAAAAAGCGTGATTAACACCTATGACAAATTTGTCCACAACTGTCAGTCCGGAAAAATCAAGCATGTTATCCTTAGTCTCTGTGACAAGTCTCAATTTATTCCCGGGAGAATATAAAGCAAATACGATGTTGGCAATTGAGATGGCGTATTGTAGCACAGTAAAAATGAACCCTAAAATGGTGAAACGACGAAAATAGCACATGGCCAGTGAAAAGTATGTCAGCAAGCAGAGATACATAATTCCAAATGTTTCAAAATTTGTGGCAAATGCTAAAGCAAAAAGCGCCAGTAAAGCAGGAACGACCCCTACTTTCTTTTGATTATAAATTCTATCAAGTAAAACCATTGCGTAACTGCCCATTGCAAGTGGCCATAAATAGTTAATTGTTGTCGCCATCCACCCAGCCGATTGCATCTGTATGATCGGATAAATGAATACAAGTGAAATCACTAAATAATTATGCTTATAATGTGTCAATGCCATGAGAGACCATATCAACAGCATCCACATTAAAGTATCAATAACCGCCCACGTTGTTGTGTGCATACCGCTAGACAATCTTATTAACGGAGCCTCTATAAGAACACGTGAGGTCCATGAACTATAACGCCAATAAAGTACAGATAAAAGCGACGAATGATCAATGAGGTGGGAAAAAACGGCGATAGCATCACCAACATATTCACGCATAAAGATATGTTCTACCAGCAAGACTAGAAAAGCTATGCCCAACGCAGAATACCGAGAATCTCTTGAAACCTTTGACCAAATTTTCTTAATCATTTTATACCACCAATTTGTAATCTATACCTGTCACTAGTAGTTTAAACTCTCTGCTGAACAGTCCACGAACATCAAATTGTTCGCCCAACTTCAGCGAAGACCTTAAAGCATGCCAGCGCCTACAGTTTGTTACCGCTCACTGGTCGTTAAAATTTATACTAGCAGCGAGCAACGTTAGAGGATAACTGTTTCTCTTTCTTTATTTTTAGCCTCTATAACCTGCCCTAGTCTGCAGGTAAGTTCAACTGTATGAAATACCAATAGCAATAAAGTTATTGATGACTGAAAAGACTGTAAAAGCTATAAGCCCCCATTTTGCAATAAAGTTCAGATACATGTTTTGACTAATAAATGGTTTAGATTTTTCATACATAATTGTGATGATATAAATCAAAATGATATCCAAGAAAAGGAAAGTCCGCGGTCCAGACACATACATCGATGGTGAAAATCCAACCGCAACAGTTGTTAATAGGCCAGATACAAACACAACTGTTAAAAATATGCCAAAGTTAAAGTTTTTAAAAGCATTGCATAAAACAAGTAATATCGAAATAAGTAACACAACATACAAAAGAAATGGTATGTAGTACATCACATTGAAATAATTAAGCGCGTCGATTCTTTGTTGTTCTGCTGCGTCCTTAAACAAGGCACTAAATTCTGGTAAATAAACTTTAGCAATTGGTGCAATGATGGTCCGAGCAAGAACAAACGAAAAAGGTATAAACGCAGCCACAAGTATTCTTCGCGATTTGCTTTTTAAAAATAGCGCAATAACAACCAACATTATCGTAAACAAAAAGAAGAAGAAGTTCTTGTCTGTTAATTCTGAGAATGTATGGGTATATCCCATTACTAACTTGTCAAACGGGCCTAAATTGGCAAAATCTAGCATACGAAATTTAGTTTCGACAAGCACTCGTGCTTTGTTTCCAGGAGCTATCAAAGCAAGTCCAACGTTTGCTATACAAATTAGATATTGAGAAGCGGTGAATAAAACACCAAGTGTGGACACGCGTCGCTTTAAAATCATTGCAACCGCAAAAAAAGAGAGTATGCACAGATACATCACACCATATGTTTCAAAGTTAGTAGCAAAAGCTAGCCCCAAAAGTGTTACAAGACCTGTTACTATATTGGCTTTCTCGTGGTAATAAATTTTATAAAGTGAAACAAGGGCGAATGTCCCTAAAGCAGCTGGCCAAAAATAATTGATAGACGTGGCCATCCAGCCAGCCCCATTCATGAGTGATAGCGGTATCATTAACACCAGTGACATAATTAAGTAGTTGTGACGGCCGCGAGTTAACTTCATTAACGACCAGAGTAACAGCATCCACATCAGTATATCGATAATTATCCAGACTTTAATATGCATGTTTTGTGACAATTTCAACAAAACGGATTCGATAAAGATTCTTGAAGTCCAAGTTGTATATCGCCAATGTAATGTCGCAAGTAATGTAGTTCGATCTAAGTAGTGAGAAAAGGCAGTTGCTGCATCTCCGGTATATTCCCGTATAAACAGGTGCTGTAATGTAACCACGAAAAACGCAATACTTAGACATTGGAGTTGTGAATTATCACGAATTTTTGCCCCTATTCTCCTTATCATTTTACACCACCCACCTTATAGTCTATCCCAGTCTTAACCAAATCTGTCTGCTGTTTGTTGGCAACAAGAAATCCGATTTTATACTTTTTTTCTTTCTCATTTGTCATATACTTTATTGGAATGTAACCGTGAAAACCACTGTTCATATAATTGTAAACACCGGCTTTTCCACGCATCTTAGCAACATCATTTCGATCCTCCATTTTTAAAGGAAAGATCTGAACTTCTTTGCTGTCTTTTGTATACAAAACGAGGCTGGTGACAAACTTCTGAGGCTCTTGCCCCTTAACGAAAATCCAGCCAGAAATTTCCGTATAATCGCGGTTTTTTAAACCAAGTGTTTCTATACTATATTTAACCCGTTTCTTTGGCATGATCGAAAATTTTGTTACTGGTTCAACTTTTGGCACTGCATGACTCCGATATTGGACAACCACGCAAACCAAAGCAACAAGAAGACCAGTCCCGATAATTAGCCAGGAAATAACCTTTCTCTTAAAACTGTCTGTCATTTAATTTTTCCTCCTTGAACAACGCCCTTTTAAGATTACCATATGTTGATTGAATGGTCAGTCCTTTCTTGAATCGTTCAGAAATTAATCATGCTGACTTAGAAATTGTTCAATAGCAAGAGCACTGACATACTAAAACACCACCAGATATGTTATTCTGGTGGCGTTTTTAAGATGATCACTCTTATCGTTCAGTAAGTCTACTTCGTGGGACAATGTAAGTGACATTAAAATAATTGACCTATTTTCAAACCTGAATGTAGTTTACTTATCGACAATCTTCAAAAAGTCTTTCAAAGCATCCTGCCACGTCGGAATCTCAAACCCAGTGGCCTTCGTCTTGCTCAAATCCAAAATCGAATGCCGCGGCCGCCATGCTTTTTGCGGATACTCCGCTGACGATACCGGTTTCACCGTGACATCTTTATCGGCCAAGATGGCACTGGCAAACTCATACCAGTTACAACTGTTGTCATTGGACAAGTGATAGATACCATAATCTAAATGCTGATCAACGGCAAAGGTCATAAACTCGGCTAGCGTCTTGGTCCATGATGGACGGCCATATTGATCGTCCACCACGGTCAGTTCCTTATGCGTTTTGGCGAGGTTCAACATCGTGTAGACAAAGTTGTGACCATATTCACCAAAGACCCAAGAAGTCCGAATGATGTAGTACTTCTTAAGGTACTTTTGCACCTGCTGTTCGCCTTCGTATTTAGCCCGCCCATATTCATTGCGTGGCGCCGGCTGATCGTCAACGGTGTAAATCTCCTTACTATCGCCATCAAACACGTAATCGGTGCTGATGTAAACCAAGGTTGCATCAACTTTGGCCGCTGCTTTAGCCAAGTTACGCGTACCGTCAACGTTCACCAATTGATTGAGCGCTTTTGCTTCGTCTTCGGCTTTATCAACGGCTGTATAGGCAGCACAGTGATACACCACGTCTGGCTGATAGTCCGCAAAGTACTGATTAACGGCGGCTTCATCGGTAATATCTAAGTCTTTGGCATCAGTTGCCCGATAAGTAATGCCGCGTGCATCCAATAAGTGGCGTAGTTCGGTGCCTAGTTGGCCTTGTGCGCCGGTAATCAAAATCTTCATCTATCTTCTCCTCGACATTTTAAAACTTGGCAAGTCCGATCCATTGCGTTGGTCGCAACTCATTGACCATTCTGCTTGTACTTCGCTTCAACCGCAGACTTTTCATCTTGCCACCAGCTACGATGATCGGTGTACCACTTAATGGTGTCCGCCAAGCCTTCTTCAAAGTCGGTATATTGCGGTTTCCAGCCTAACTCTTCGCGGGTCTTGGAAGCGTCAATGGCATAACGCATATCATGGCCCGGGCGATCTTTGACCTGATCATAATAGTCAGTCGGTTTGCCCATGAGCTTCAAGATCAATTCGAGCACGGTCTTGTTATCCTGTTCGCCATTAGCCCCGATTAAGTAAGTTTCGCCAATCTTGCCTTTAGTCAAAATGTCCCAGATGGCGCTGGAATGATCATTGGTGTGAATCCAATCACGGACATTCTTACCGGTGCCATAAAGTTTTGGCTTAATACCATTCAAAATATTGGTGATTTGTCGCGGAATGAACTTTTCAATATGTTGATAGGGGCCATAGTTATTGGAGCAATTAGAGATGGTCGCCCGAACGCCAAAGGAACGTGCCCACGCATGAACAAGCATGTCACTCGCCGCTTTGGTTGAAGAATAAGGGCTTGAAGGGTTGTAACGACTGTTGATCGTGAACTTTTCACCTGGGCCTTCGCCATGGCCGGGTAGATCTTCACGTAACGGTAAATCACCATAAACTTCATCGGTTGAGATGTGGTGGAAGCGAACATCATACTTACGGGCCGCTTCTAACAAAGTATAGGTGCCAATCACGTTACTGTGTAAGAATGGATCCGGATTAATCAGTGAATTGTCATTATGACTTTCAGCCGCAAAGTTAACCACGGTGTCCACTTGACCCATCAGTTTGTCAACCAGTTCTTTATCGGCAATATCGCCAACAACTAATTTAACCCGATCGCCCAAAACATCTTCGATATTGGCTTTATTGCCGGCATAAGTCAGCTTATCCAACACCATGATCTGAACATCTGGATGGTTCTTGTAAACAAAATGGACAAAGTTTGAGCCGATAAAGCCGGCCCCGCCTGTAATCATAAGTTTCATGTTTAAATCTCCCCGTAAACAAAGTTATTCTCGGCATCTTTTAATTGCGGATGATGCTGATCTTTCTCCGACATAATCAGATGTGCCGTTGACATTGGCCAGTCAATCCCGATATCCGGATCATCAAACGCGATGCCGCGATCAGCTTCAGGGGCATAATAACCCTCAACTTTATAAACAAAGTTAACATTGGGCGTCAAAGTAATGAAGCCATGCGCGAACCCCTTAGGAACCAAGAGTTGGCGGTGATTATATTGACTTAAGATATAACCTTCCCACTGACCATATGTCGGTGAGCCCTTGCGAATATCCACTAAGACATCCTCAACGACTCCGGTCACCACCCGCACCAGCTTTGTTTGCGCATAAGGTGCCATTTGGTAATGCATGCCGCGTAAAACCCCAGCTTCGGCCGACAGCGACTGATTGTCTTGGTTGAAATCATTTTTAATCCCGGCCTCGACAAACTTTTCCCGGGTATACGTCTCCGTGAAAAAGCCGCGATTGTCACCGAAGACATCGGTTTCAACTAACTTAACATCCTTTAATTTGGTTGGAATAACTTTTAAACTCAAGTGTCTTTGCCTCCTAGGCTTCTTCGTCTGCTAAGCGCAAAATGTACTGACCGTAATCATTCTTCTTAAGCGGCTGCGCCAGTTTGCGTAATTGATCGCGATCAATGTAACCCATCCGGTAGGCTACTTCTTCAAGACAGGCAATTTTAAGATTCTGCCGCTTCTGAACGGTCTCAATAAAACTAGCCGCCTCATGTAAGGATTCATGGGTGCCAGTATCTAACCAAGCAAATCCTCGACCCAACAGCTCAACATCAAGTTGGCCACGTTCGAGATACGCTTTGTTCACATCCGTAATCTCTAGTTCGCCTCGTGGTGACGGTTTAAGGTTCTTAGCAATGTCCACCACTTGGTTGTCATAGAAATACATGCCGGTAACCGCAAAGTTACTCTCCGGATGCTCTGGCTTTTCGACAATCGATTGCACATGATGCTGCTCGTCAAAGGCTACTACGCCAAAACGCTCAGGGTCATTGACTTGATAGCCGAACACCGTTGCCCCGGTTGTTTTAGCCGCCGAGCGCTGCACCAGCTTGGACAAGCCGCTGCCATAAAAGATATTGTCGCCGAGAATCAAGCACACAGAATCATCGCCAATGAAGTCAGCCCCGACAATGAAAGCTTCCGCCAGGCCATTTGGCTTTTCCTGTATTTTGTAACTAATATTGAGTCCCAGTTGTTTACCGTCTTTTAACAGATCCTGAAAACGATCAATATCTCTCGGCGTTGAAATGACCAAGATATCGCGAATCCCAGCCAACATCATGGTTGACAGGGGATAGTAGATCATCGGCTTATCATATACCGGTACCAGTTGCTTAGAGATTGCCTCCGTAATCGGATACAGTCGGGTGCCAGAACCACCGGCTAGAATGATACCTTTCATGAAGATAGATCCTCCCTCATTTAAAATTTCAATAAGCTGCTATTTTGCTTTCGGTTTCTACTTCAACCGCTCACATGTTACATGATACCAGTTTACGCTTACAAGCTGAACTAAAAGCAGGAAAACTTTAAACATACCCAACAAATCAATCATGACAAAGCCATCCAAAAATAAGGCTTATTTGTTACTTATTAGCATGTTGCCTTAGTTAAGAAAAAACGGCCTAAAAGAAAATAAGGCCGTTTCCAGAATTGTCTTAAATCGATTACTTACACCTTGTGATAGTGCCAGTAACAGACATGCATGGGCGTCATCTGTGCGTAATCGTCATAATGATCTACTGACTCGTTAAGAAGTTCAACCAACCTAAGCAATGTCTAGTGCTCGCTTATCAATCCAGTAAAGGCTGCCATTAGCTAACTTAATTTGGACAAAGGTTCCCTTCGCCGTTCTCTTTTCTTCGAGTGCAGTAAAGTGCTGTCCATTAAGTGCTTTAGCATTCGTATTACCTACTGCAGTTGCCACACTGGTGAAGAATGGTCCAGAGACGTATAGACCATCGGCACTTGAACTTTGGTTGATGACCCCAGAATAATCAACCTTCTTATCTGACAGGATCTTATCATACTTATCAATGGCTAAGGCTCGCTTGTCCGTCCAATAAACGCTGCCATCATTTAATTTAACCTTGACAAATGTTCCCTTAGCAGTTTTATCCTCTTCAAATGCTGTAAAATGTTGCCCATTAAGTGCTTTGGCATTCGTATTACCCACCGCAGTTGCAACACTAGTAAAGAATGGACCAGAAGCATACAAACCATCTGCGCGCGAACTCTAATCAAAGCTGCCTGTATAAGAAACCGCTGTTGTTGAAATGACCTTATCATATCGATCAATGGCTAATGCACGTTTATCAACCCAATAAATTTTTCCATCATTCAGCTTGATTTCAACAAATGTGCCCTTGGCTGTTGTGTCCTCTTCAAGCGCCGTGAAGTGTTGACCATTAAGTGCCTTGGCATTCGTATTCCCTATGGCAGTTGCGACACTGGTAAAGAATGGACCAGCTGTATACAAACCATCTGCGCGTGAGTTTTGATCAAGACTGCCTGTATAAGAAACCGGCGTCTTTGATGTAACGGTGTCATATTGTTCAATCGCCAACGCGCGTTTATCAATCCAATAGACGCTGCCATTATTAAATCGGATTTGCACAAAAGTTCCTTTGGCTGTTGTTTCTTCTTGAAGTGCAGTGAAATGAGCTCCGTTGTATGCTTTGGCAGCAGTATTACCTACCGACGTAGCAGCACTGGTATAAAATGGCGCTGATGCATAGAGACCGTCCGCTCGTACGCTCTGGTCCAAAGATCCGGAATAAGATACCGTTTTTTGCGAAACAATTGGATCGTAGCTTACTGAACTCGGAGCGGTACTTGTACTTGCAGCACCATTTTCACGCGTAAACAACCCCTGATAGTCTATCGAAACATCAAGATTCTGACTGTGCCCAGGAAGATGTCCGGTAGAAGAAAATTGCCATGCGCCAAAGTCTTGATCCCATAGCGAGTTTGCGCTTGGTGTATACGGATACTGCGCAATCCAAGTGCGATCCTTGCCAGTTGTTGAAGTCAAAGCGTCCAAATGTTTGTAATAACGCATTGTATAGGCAACATGATTCTGGTAACCGCGCTGGGTCATTGTCTGCCAAAAGGCTTTCAAGTTCCCAGCAATGTCTCCACTAACAGCGTCAGATTCAATATCAGCAACAACCGTTACATTTTTACCGACATTAAGTGAATCAAGTCGATTAGCAAAATAGTTAGCTTCTGCAACGGCAGCACTGGCCGAATCAAAGGTTGCATAATGATATGCAGAAACGACCATGCCAGCATTTCGCGCAAACTTAATTTGATTTGCCGCAATACCATTTGTGTAATAGGTTCCTTCAGTGACTTTAACAACGACCCCTTTAATCCCCAAATTATGTAATTGGGTATAGTCATTTTGTGTCATCCAGCTTTGCCAATCAGAAACATCAACAACGTCATTACGCGGAACCGATGAATCGCCTATCGTAAAGTTTTTCAAAGTGTAATCGTTAGCCGCAAACGTCGAGATACTGTTTTATCCAGTGGTTGTCGTGTTATTTCCAGCGTCCAAGACACTTTTTTGCATCCCACCAGACATTTGTGATTCATTCAAACTTGATTGAGCAGAAATTGTTGCCCCACTATTTTCTGCTGCAAAAGTCGGTGTTCCAAGAATCAGTGTTGAACACAAAAATGATGATGCGATTGCTGCTGATGTCCACAATGCCCCTTTTTTCATGATTAAATTCCTCCTAAGTTAAAAACTCTGTAAAACAA
>NZ_JBVAYD010000024.1:0-39396 GCF_055413445.1 Lacticaseibacillus sp. 22
TAACGCGTTCGCCAGCCCAGAAACCTGCGTGTAAGGACCTTAGCCGCAATGGCCAAAGAGCGGCCATCACGGCTAAGGCCGCTTACACTCCGGTTTCTAACCGGGCTGGCTCACGCTCACCATAACGCGTTCGCCGGCGCAGAAGTCTGCGTGTAAGGACCTCAGCCGCAATGGCCAAGACCGGGCCATCACGTCTGAGGCCACTTACACTCCGACTTCTAATCGCGCCGGCTCACGCTCACTTGTTTAAAATTAGGAGGAATAAAATAATGGCAAAGATTCTCGCAGTCAATGCAGGTAGTTCGACCCTGAAGTGGAAGCTTTTTGATATGCCGGCTGAAGTGCAGTTGGCTGAGGGGTTGGTCGATCGATTGGGCCAGCCGCAATCGAAGGTTAAAATTAAATATGGCGACGGTCAGAAGTACGAGAGCGATACCCCAATTGCAAACTATCAAGAAGCAGTTGCCAGCTTGATGGGTAATATTAAGGCGCTAGGGTTAGTGGAGCATTTGCACGAGATTATCGGGGTCGGCCATCGAGTGGTTGCTGGCGGCGAAATTTTTGCCGAATCAGTTGTTGTTGATGATGAGACGTTGCTGCAGATTCAGAATCTGCGCGACTATGCACCGTTGCATAATCCCGTTGAAGCGGACTATATTTCGGTTTTTCGGAAAATGATGCCTTGGGCGAATGAAGTGGCAGTTTTTGACACGGCTTTCCACCAAACAATGCAACCGGAGAACTTTTTATATAGCATTCCATACGAATATTATGAGCAATATGGTGCGCGGAAGTATGGTGCGCATGGAACAAGTGTCCGTTATGTGAGCGCTCGTGCTGCTGAAATGTTGGGCAAGCCGCTAGAAGATCTACGTATGATTGTCATGCACTTAGGGTCTGGCTCTAGCATCACCGCGGTTCAAGGCGGACAGTCAATTGATACGTCCATGGGCTTTACGCCATTAGCAGGTGTCACCATGGGCACGCGATCAGGTGATATTGATCCGTCATTGGTAGGCTATCTCATGAAGAAGTTGGCGATACCGGATGTTGGCCAAATGATTCATATTCTCAACAACGATTCCGGTCTGCTAGGTATCTCCGGACTCAGCAATGATATGCGTGACTTGGAAGCCGCCGAGGACACCAATACACGCGCTAAGCTGGCACTGGATATTTTTGTGAACCGCGTTGTGAAATACGTTGGCTCTTACGTTGCTTTAATGGATGGCGTCGACGTGCTGGTCTTCACCGCTGGCATTGGCGAAAACGGTGACGAGATCCGTGATAAGATTATGCGGTCGCTTGATTACCTCGGCGCCAAAATCGACAATGATCTGAATTACAAGTCACATGGCGTTGAAGCAGATCTAAGCACGGCAGATTCAACCGTGAAAACGCTGCTGGTACCGACAAATGAAGAACTTATGATTGTACGCGATGTGATGGCACTGAGCTAAACCTGAATCACAAGCGGTTGCCAGTATAAAAATTGAACATTACCAAGACGCTCCTCCAAAAAAGCGCTAGAGATGAGTTTTATGACTTGTCTCTAGCGCTTTTTTGCATACTTGTTGCAGATACGCTACCCATTTAATTAATGCGCTCAATCGAAAATTCGGATGTGGTTAGCGCGAGCTGCATTAACAATTGCTTCGGGCATCACTTTGTCAGTAGCAATATAGTCAAGCGTATTCATCGGGGCACTCATATACAGTTGGTGTTTACCGACTTTGGTGTGATCGACTAACAACATCACTTGATCAGCGTTAGCAGCGAAAGCTCGTTTGATGTTGGCTTCCTGATCATTAGCATCGGTGGCGCCTGTAGCAATGAGACCGCGGCAAGAAAAAACTGCCAGATCGGCTTGATAATTCTCAATATCACGAGTTGCTTTGTCTCCGCTGATATTCTCCAGCATTTTATTGACAGTTCCGCCTACCAAGCTAACATACCAACCATTGCGCTTGGAGGCTTCAAGCGCAACCAAGATGCCATTTGTGACAATGTAAAGTTCATCAATATCCTTAAGCTCGCGAATAAGGACTAAAGAGGTGGTGCTGGAATCAATAAAGAGACTCATACCACTTTTGATTAATCGGTTTGCGCGTGTGGCTACCACCCGTTTGGCATCCAGATTCAAGGTGACCGAATAATCATATGGAACATCTTTAGGTTCTTCACTTAACGTTACGCCATTTAAAACCCGTCTGATTAAACCACGGTTCTCCATATCCAAGGTGTCACGCCTAACCGTAGCAGGACTGACGAAAAGTTGTTTTGCTAGATCGCTGTATCTAGCGAATTGCTGCGTATTAAGGATCTTTAAAATTTGGTTTTGGCGTTGAAATGAGACCACTAAGAACCCCTTCTTTCTCAAGGTGCATCATTTTATGCAAAATTATAGCACCGATTCGAAAAAAAGTGAAAAATTTTCGATATGGTCGTCAACTATTGTCAAATATTTTCAATCCCCTATACTACGAGATGAAAGCGGTTTACAAACACAAAGGAGGTACATCAACGTGGCACTTATGGGATTGGATCTCGGGACGACCGGTGTTAAGAGTACGATTACCGATAATGAAGGAAATATCCTTTCTGCTGCTTACCGAGAATACGAGACATCGGTTCCCAGAGAAGGCGAATATGAACTAGATCCGAGTGTGGTCTGGTCAGCGACTAAAGAAGTTATTCAAGAGTCAAAGAAGTTCGTGAAAGAAGATGTGCTGGCAGTCAGCGTTTCATCTTTTGGCGAGGCATTTGTAGCAGTTGATGCTCAAGGCCAACCGTTGATGAATACGATGTTGCAGACAGATAGCCGTGGAAAAGACGAGTTGAATGACTTGTTAACGCGGATTTCAGCCGAAGAAATTCGCAATAAAACCGGGTTGAATCCCGCGGTCACTTTCGCGGTACCTAAGATTATGTGGATCAAGAAGCATCGACCGGAGATCTATCAAAAAATTCATCGTATCCTGCTTTATGGGGCTTATATTCTGTACAAACTTGGCAATGTTGATGCCATTGACTACACGTTAGCTGATCGTTCACTTGCATTTAATGTTTCTACCAACGACTGGGATTCAGATATATTGGCTGCTGCCGGCATTGATCGTCAACTATTACCTAAGTGTTACCGGCTTGGTACTGTCGTTGGAACGATCAAACCAGAATTAGCTTCTGAGTTGGGTGTTAATCTCGACATGAAGTTGGTGACCGGCGCGCATGACCAAATCTGCGTTTCAATCGGTGCCGGAACCATTGATGTTGGGGATGCCACGGATGGTATGGGATCGGTTGACAATATCTCGCCAATCTTTACCGACACTAGTCATCTCAAAGAAAATGCCAAGAAAAATTATCCGACCGTTCCTTATCTGGATAACAAATATACCACGATAGCTTATATGTACGATGGTGGAACATCCCTCAAGTGGTATCGCGATACTTTTGGCTTTGAAGAAGTTCAAGCAGCACAGTTATCCGGCGTGAGTGTCTATGACATCTTTGATAAGTACGTTCCGCAAAAGCCGACAAATTTGCTGATACTGCCGCACTTTTCCGGCGCTGCAGTTCCTTATTTCGATGAGGATGCACGCGGTATGATTCTCGGACTCTCAGGAGCTACCCGCAAGCCTGATATTTATCGGGCATTGATGGAAGGGGTGGCCTTTGAAATGCGAATGAATCTGGACAATATGGAAGCTGGTGGCATGCATGTCAACAAGTTGCGGGCGACCGGTGGGGGTTCACGATCTGATACCTGGCTCCAGATTAAAGCTGATGTCTTCAATCGAGAAGTTGATCGCGTTCATATGAAAGAATCCGGAACGATGGGCGTCATCATCATGGCCGGTGTTGCGGTTGGCTTATTCGATTCTTTTGAGTCTGCCATGAAGAAGCTGGTCACGATTGATAAGGTTTTCAAGCCAATTCCGGAAAACGTGGCGTTCTATAATCGTCAATATAAGAAATATCGTGAGTTATATGCATTTGGTAAAAAGTTACGGAGCTTATAGGAGGGTAAATCATGGTTTTAGTTAATACAAAAGAAATGATTAAAAAGGCTAAGGAAGGCCATTATGCAGTTGGTTCATTTAACGTGACGGACATTGAAATGATTCGCGGAATCGTTGGTGCAGCGGAGAAGGAAAACTCACCGGTGATTATCCAGTTTGCTGAATTACATGATAAGTATGTGCCACTGGATGTGATTGCTCCGGTTATGCTAAACGTTGCGCGCAAGGCTTCGGTTCCCGTTGCAGTTCATTTTGATCACGGTGAAACTTTCGATAACATCATGCGAGCCATTCGATTAGGCTTCACTTCGGTTATGGTTGACGCGTCACAGGAAAATTTTGCTGATAATCTGGCCCAAACTAAAGAAATTGTCAAAATTTGCAAGCCTCTGAACATTTCGGTTGAAGCCGAGCTTGGACCAATGAATCGTGAAGGCAGTGGCGATAAGAAAGTTGATTATGCCGATCTAAATAAGACGTATACGAACCCTCAAGAAGCTAAGCAATTCATCGAAGAGTCCGGCATTGATATGTTGGCGGTTGCATATGGAACGGTTCATGGGGTTTATACCCAGAAGCCGCACTTAAGTTTCAGTCGGTTAAAGGAAATTTCTGATTTGGTTGACTTCCCACTCGTCGTTCACGGCGCTTCTGGATTGACAGATGAAGAATATCGTAAGTCAGTTGAAAATGGTATTTGCAAGATCAATTACTATTCGGAAATGGTTCATCGAGTTGCGTTGGGTGTTCAAAAGAAATTAGAACAAGATGACAGTGATAAACAACTATTTATTTCGGACGCTAGCATTTGGGAAACCGAAATGGTCGAAGAAGAAATTCGCGGGCGACTACGGGTCTTCGGTTCGGCAGGTAAGGCTTAAGCAATTCGGAAAACAGGCGGATAGGGGACTGTCCGTCTGTTTTCAAGGAAGAAATGAGAGCGCTTCAGTTTAGAGAATAGACGGCGCTCAACATATAAGGAGGCTTTTTTATGAAATTTCTGGTTGATATGCTCAGCCAGCCTTCCATCATCGCCGGAATTGTTGTCTTAGTGGGCTTGATAGCATTACGTAAACCGTTTACCGAAGTCATTGGCGGAACCGTTCGAGCATTTATCGGTTTTGTCGTCATGCTTGCAGGTACCAATATTATTGTCGGTGCGCTGAATAACTTTGCTAAGCTATTTACCAAGGCCTTCAACATGCATGGCATGATTCCCAGTAACGAAGCGGCAATCGGAGTGACAGTTGCTAAATACGGAACGGTTGCAACTTTTATCTTTGTCTTTGGACTTGTATTGAACATTGTGTTGGCGCGTATTACGAAGTTTAAGTATATTTTCTTATCAAGTGACCATGCGTTTTACATGGCATGTTGTTTAACGCCGATTATGATCTTAGGCGGCTTAAATACGGTTGAAGCTATCGTCTTTGGTTCCATGACTTTAGGTGTCATTCTCTGCGTCTTCCCAGCCATCGCCCATCCAACGATGAAAATTATTACTGGACGTGACGACATGAGCTTTGCCCATTTCGGCACATTGGAATACTGGCTATCGGCAAAGATCGGATCACTTGTCAATAAGAATAAGAAATCGAAATCGATTGAAGATATTAATTTCCCGAAGTCATTAGCATTTTTACAAGATAGCAATGTTTCCGTTACGATTGTGATGACCATCTTGTTCTTCGTGGTGACGGCAGTGGCTGGGCCGGCGTATGTTGGTAAGCTAACCGACTTGAATCCATACGTTTGGGCGCTCTTGCAAGCTGCTGAGTTTACCGCGGGGATTATCGTCTTAGTCCAAGGCGTTAATATGTTATTAGCTGAGATCACACCCGCTTTCAAGGGGTTCAGCGAAAAGATTGTTCCAAGCGCCGTACCCGGTTACCCATTTGCCATTCTGTTTAAGGGCACATCCAACGCATTACTGGCCGGTTTCTTGGTAAGCTTACTCGGCGGTTTACTTTCTATGGGGGTTCAGATCATAATCGGGACAACCATTGTTATTCCGGGGATTGTGATGCACTTCTTCTGCGGTGGTATCGCGGCAATCTTTGGCAATGCTACGGGTGGTCGCAAAGGTGCGCTGATTGGACCGTTTATCGGTGGGATTATTCTAAGCTTTTTGCCTTTGGTCGCCACCGGTCTTTATGGAGGCTTGGGTTACACTGCAACTTATTGGTCTGATAGTGATTTCAATACAATCGGGGTCTTACTTGGACTTGTTGCTAAAGTTGGTAAGTGGCCGATCATGCTGGCTGCATTGATTATCTTTGCCTTCCCATTTGTCTTTAGTGCTTTACACAAGAAAAAACTGGTTGATTAATAGCAACTTTTGAATTAATAGCGCTGATATATAAAAAGTCGATCTCATGAAGAGTGGCCGCATGGCAAACGCGACTGCTTTTCAGGATCGACTTTTTATGTACTGCATAGCGATCTGAGTTTTCTAATGCGCAGATTTTCAGAAGTTATTCGGCGTTAATCCCTTGATCAGAGTCCACCATGACGCCCTTCGTTTCATCAAACACGCAAATGTTGCCATAGTTTTCCTTAAATCCCATGTGATTGCCCCCATCAATGAAATAACGCGGCGATTCATGGGGGTACTGAATGACTTTAACCGGACATTTCGGATAGTTTCCAGTTAAGGGAGTTTCGGGAACTGGCGGTTTCGCATCGCCGGCATAGTCACCGTAGATTAAGGCAGTTGGTGTATGTCCGGTAACAATGGTTTTGTTAAGCGGATTGTGCGCAAAGATGGGATGCTGACGCGTTTGGGTTTGCTGCATGTCATAAATATAAGGCTCCCGGACCCACATGCGGTTAAACGGTGTGGTCTCTTTTAAAGGGTTCTCTAAGGATAGATCTAGTCCGGCGTGAATCAGTAAAAGCTTGTCAAACGTCACCGCTGTGGGCATTTCAGCAATGAATGTAATCAGAGGCGCGATATGTTGCTGCACCGCCTGCCGTAAATTGGACTTTTGCGCGTTGGCAGGGACAAAATCCTTGATCATTTGGCGCAACGTTACTTTACCGCCATTGATGAACCAAGGATTATCTTTGTCCGCCAAATAATCCAGCAACATCTGATCGTGATTGCCCCGAACTGCAATTGCCTGACTATTTTGGACCTGTTCGTGAATCTGACTCAAAACGCGGCCGCCATACGGATAGCCGTCAATGTAGTCCCCGAGATAGACGGTGAGTGCATGGGGATACTTGGCTTGCATCAAGCGAACACGATCCATTGTTTTTAAATTGCCATGAATATCGGATACAACAATCATGGTCATCGCTTTTGCCTCCTCACGTCTTTGTCGTCACTTTTTTGCCAGCGGTGGTTTATTCAACATGCCGATTCATACACCTATAAATAACGGTTACGTCTAGTTTACTTTATTTTTGCCTGATTGTGCGATATTAATAAGAGGTTAGGGGTGAAAAGATGGATAAACGGTTAATTGTCATGCACAACTTGAGTCAGCATTACGGCAAACAGTATTGGTGGCAGCAAAACTCACTGGAAGATTGGTTGATGATGATCCTGATCCAGCGCACCAGTTCTAAGAATGTCGCGCAGGCGGTGCATAATTTGCGGCCTTACATGCAGGTTGATCGCTTGCTGGCGCTAACACAACCGGAACTGGAAGCACTTGTGCGACCGGCCGGATTTTACCGCCAAAAAGCTCAGCGCATTCATGATCTATTGGTGTGGTTTGTGGCTCAAGGCGGCAGTTTTGACAAGATTGCCCAAAAGCCGACAGCCGAACTGCGCAAGACTTTACTGGCATTAAACGGTATCGGCAATGAAACGGCCGATGTCATGTTGATGTACACCTTTGGCAAGAAAACGTTTGTCGCGGATACTTATGCGATGCGCTTATTCAATCGCTTAGGTTTCGGCCCCTATAAAAATTACGCTAAAATGCAGGCCGATTTTACCCCGCTGTTAACGGGCATCAGTTTAGATGATGCGCGGGAATGGCACGCTCTCATCGATGAACATGGAAAAACGCAGGTACGACATGCCTATGATGATCATTTTTTGCTTCAGCCCAATTTGCCCGAAGCAGCCTGGCCACCGGAAGCAAAACAAATTGAGCCCCCGCATGACGACCCTGGCAGCGGCAAATGGCGCAGAATGTCAGAGCAGTCTGACAAGTAGGCAAGCCGCCAATTTTACTGAATAATGTCACGGTTAGGATCGCGCCAGTTAATGACAATGACGAGGAGCATGATGATGACGACCATGATGAAAACACCGTGGAGGCCAGTGAGAATGGCGGCGGCAGCATGAGGATCGTGGACGGTGGTTGCTGAGTTGGCGCTGATCGCTGCATTGACGGCTTTAAAGGAAGTGCCATGCAGATTAGCCCGGATCACAAGCGTTAACACAGCCCCATAAACCCCCGTCATAATCGTTTGTCCCAACGATCGCCCTAGAGTCAAGATGCTAGTTGCCGAGCCGACATAGCGGTCAGGAACCAAGTGTTGGCTAAGCACCGTGTTCATACTAATGACAATCCCCATCACCGTTCCGTTAATCATCGCAATGACATAAAAAGCCCAAACCGGGAATGAGGACGAAGCAAATGTGAGCAGTAGGTAGGCTAACGTCAGAATTGTGACCAGACCCAGTGTCAAAGTACGTGGCACCATCCGCTTAATCAAAGGGTCAACTAAAAACGACGAGGTTAACCACAATACGGAGCTAGAAGTCACAACCAAGCCTGCAGCGGTGGCGCCTAAATGATAAAGCGATTGTAACCAGATCGGAAAATAAACCTGATAACCGATTAAGACGCCACTAAGCAGCAAAGCCGTTAAGATTTGGACGGTAAAGGTGAACCGATGAAACATCTGCGGCGCGATTAAAGGGTCAACAGCGCGGTGTTCTTGGCGAATTAACAGATACCCGCCGACAATGGCAAGAACGATTAAAAGTGCGGCTAACCACGGCTGCTGATCAAGTGCTTGAATGCCTAAAAGCAAGGCAACCAAAGTGACAGCTAACCAAGCGATTCCGAGCCAATCAATCGTAAGCGACACATGTTCCCGCCGCGGTTCCCGATAGCCAACTTGAATTAAGCCAAAGACCAGAATTCCCAGCGGCACATTCACAAAGAACACCCAGTGCCATGACAACTGATCCACCAGAAAGCCACCGATCAAAGGGCCAACCAAGGCGGAAAGTCCCCAAGCCGTATTGTTAAGTGCCAGCACATTCGCGCGGTGGGCAAAATCGTAATAGTCCGCAATGATGGTAAAAGTTAATGGCATCACCGCACCAGCGCCAATACCTTGCAACGCGCGCGCTAAAATGAGCAGTAAAATATGCGGCGCTAGGCCACTGAGCAGCGTGCCAAGCGTAAACAGCACCACACCCCACTGAAAAACGCCACGGCGCCCAAGCGTATCAGCCAACTTGCCATAAATTGGGGTTGTAATGGCAGTTGTGAGTAAGTAAGCACTCATGATCCAGCTTTGATAAGCCAGCCCATGCAAATCACTAATAATCGCGGGTAATGCCGTCGTAACAATGGTGACTTCGACCGAGGTCATGAAAGTCGCAATAAAAACCGCCGCCATAACGAGGCCGCGGCCTTGAGGTTTTGTCGATGTAGACATGTGGCCAACCATCTCCTTAATAGCTCTATTGTAACAATTAAGGTCAAGAGCTTTGAATGGTTATAGTTTTTCATTCTCAATGTAAGAGCTACAAGAAAATGTATCCCTGCAACCACTAGCAAAGCTATTTAGTGGCTACAGGGATACATTGAATATTGAATATTAAATCGCCGGCCGTCTTGGATGATGCGGCGTTTGAGTTTGATCAATGACGACTGCACCTAGCATCAAAATAATAATGATGACAGCTGCCATTAATTGCCCAAAGACCATCAAACTAAAGGCGCCGATGAAGGCAAAAATCAACAACAACCAATCAAGCTCTGAGAATGACAACCCAATCATCTCCTTAAAAGTCAGACTCCGAGGCATCGTAACTCATTGCCTTGCTCGGCGACACATAGACGACAAGCTCATCGCTGAATCGCTTGAGACAATAGGCAATGATGCCAATAGCAGCAAGCGTTGTGACAGTCTTAATCAGCGGCTTTTTCATGCTCTCGCTCCTTTGCTTGCACATTATATAGAAGGTATTAAACACATCTTAAGTTTACACCCGCTGCATGAAGATAGCAGAAGCGAGGTGGAAAAATTGAGCTCATGGTTCGGGATGCGCCATGATCGGGCTAGCAGGCACTGACGGTAACAACATTTAAGGCAATTTAAGCGAATTTAAGTCAAAATAAGCGCTTTTTGCCAAAACTGTGGTATACTGAAGGCATTAAAACCGAAAGTAGGTATGAGCATGGATACAAAAGTAAAGACCGTTGATTACTCATCCAAGGAATACTTTGACAAGATGACCGCTTATTGGCGGGCAGCTAACTATGTGTCAGTTGGGCAGCTTTATTTGAAGGACAATCCTTTGTTGGAACGACCACTGAAAAGTGAAGATGTGAAGCCACATCCGATCGGCCACTGGGGAACGATTGCTGGGCAAAACTTCATTTATACGCACTTGAATCGGGTTATTAATAAGTACGATCTCAATATGTTCTATATTGAAGGTCCGGGTCATGGTGGCCAGGTCATGGTTTCCAACTCCTACCTCGATGGTTCGTATTCAGAGATTTATCCACGGGTTTCTCAGGATAAAGAAGGGATGAAGAACCTGTTCACCCAATTTTCCTGGCCGGGTGGTGTGGCATCGCATGCGAGCGCCCAGACGCCGGGCTCAATTCATGAAGGTGGGGAGCTAGGTTATGCGCTGAGCCATGCAACCGGGGCGATTTTGGATAATCCTGATGTGATTGCCGCGGTTGTCACCGGTGATGGCGAAACGGAAACGGGTCCGTTAGCCGCATCTTGGTTTAGTAATACCTTCATTAATCCAATCAGCGACGGAGCAATTTTACCGATCGTGCATATGAACGGCTTCAAGATTTCTAACCCAACGATTCTGTCTCGGAAATCAGATGAAGATCTGACCAAGTACTTTGAAGGCATGGGTTGGAAGCCATACTTTGTTGAAGGCGATGACCCAACCAAGCTCAATCCTGAGATGGCAAAAGTTATGGACGCTGCGATCGAAGAAATCAAAGCGATTCAAAAGCATGCCCGTGAAACCGGCGATACGACAATGCCGCATTGGCCAGTGATTATTTTCCGCTCACCAAAGGGCTGGACGGGTCCTAAGAGCTGGAATGGCGAACCAATCGAAGGCTCGTTCCGTGCGCATCAGATTCCGATTCCGGTTGATGCTGAAGATATGGAACATGCCGATTCGTTGGCTGGCTGGCTGAAGTCGTACCATCCAGAAGAATTATTCGATGAAAATGGCAAGTTGATTCCGGAACTGGCCGCGTTACCGCCAAAGGGTGACAAACGGATGGCCGCTAACCCGATCACCAATGGCGGGCTTGATCCTAAGCCATTAGTATTACCTGATTATCGCAAGTATGCACTGGATAATACCGAGCATGGCAAGCAAATTAAGCAGGATATGATTGTGTGGTCAGACTATCTGCGTGATTTGATCAAGCTGAACCCGCATAATTTCCGGATCTTTGGCCCTGACGAAACCATGAGCAACCGGCTTTACAGTCTGTTTGAAGTCACCAACCGCCAGTGGCTGGAACCAATTAAGGAGCCAGCTGATCAATACATGGCACCGGCTGGCCGGATTATTGATTCGCAGCTGTCAGAACACCAGGCGGAAGGCTTTAATGAAGGCTATACGCTGACTGGCCGGCATGGTTTGTTCACAAGCTATGAAGCATTCCTGCGCGTGGTTGATTCGATGCTCACCCAGCACTTCAAGTGGATTCGTAAGGCCCATGAGGAACCATGGCACAAGGCTTATCCAAGCTTGAACGTGGTTTCGACTTCGACGTCCTTCCAACAGGATCACAACGGTTACACCCATCAGGATCCAGGCATTTTGACCCACATGGCGGAGAAGAAAGCCGAATACATCCGCGAATATCTGCCAGCTGATGCGAATAGTTTATTGGCCATTTCACCAAAACTATTCAGCTCACAAAACACGGTTAATGTGCTGATTACTTCCAAGCAGCCGCGGCCACAGTTCTACAGTATTGATGAAGCAACTGTTTTGGCCAATGCTGGCTTGAAACGGATTGATTGGGCTTCCAATGATGATGGTGTTGAGCCGGATGTTGTCATTGCTGCTGCCGGGACCGAGCCAAACATGGAAAGCCTTGCTGCAATCAACTTGTTGCATGACGCCTTCCCAGACTTAAAGATTCGCTTCATTAACGTGCTTGATCTTTTGAAGCTGCGCAGTCCAGAAATCGATCCGCGTGGGTTGAGTGATGCTGAATTCAACAGTTACTTCACGACGGATAAGCCGGTTCTGTTTGCCTATCATGGCTTTGAAGGCTTGATCCGTGACATCTTCTTTACCCGTCAGAATCGTAACGTCCTGATTCACGGTTATCGTGAAGAAGGCGATATCACAACGCCATTTGATATGCGGGTTCTAAACGAACTTGATCGGTTCCACTTGGCCAAGGATATCATTCAGCATGTACCGGCATATGCTGAAAAAGCGGCTGCCTTTGTTCAGAAGATGGATGATACGTTGCAATATCACCACGACTTCATTCGGGCAAACGGCGAAGATATTCCTGAAGTTCAGGAGTGGACTTGGAAGTCAATTAAGTAATACCAATCGAGTCTTGGTACAATCGCTCAGATAATTAACAAATCGGTATTAGCAGGTGACCGCTAATGCCGATTTTTATTTTGTGAAATTAAGTTTAGATGATAACTATTTTAATCGATATAAATACGAGTGGCGATGTAACCGCATACGCTCATGGCGATGAACCGGTTTAAGAAAAAATGTCACCGACTGTCAGCCAAAAAGTGAACAAAATATGAATACTATGGCAAAAATTATGTAAAAAACACCTTTACATCTCACGAGTTCTAATATACTCTTAATGTATTATCATTTTGAGGGTGAGTAGATGAAAGCTAAACGAATGATCGCCGGGGCAATGGTAGTTGCCTCAGCAGTTCTCTTGGTTGCATGTGGCAGCAAGAGCAGCAGTAGCACCGAAACGTTTAATCGAATGGAAAAAGATGTCATTTCGACCATGGATAACGCGCATATTACAGATGTTATTAGTGGTCAGGCAGCGGTCGATACGGGCGATGGTCTCTATCGTTACAAGGGTAAGAAATTGCAGCCGGCTGTCGCAACCAAAGTGGTGAAGCCGACTAATAAGGGGCTTACGTACACGTTTAATCTACGTAAGACCAAATGGAGCAACGGTGATCCTGTCACGGCTAAAGATTTTGTTTTTGCTTGGCGCCGGGCAACCGATCCTAAGACTAAGTCAGAGTATGCTTATCTGTTCTCGGGTATCAAGAACGCTGACGATATTACTGCCGGTAAGAAGGCGCCATCAACGTTGGGGGTAAAAGCGGAAGGCAACTACAAGCTGGTCGTAACGATGGAACGTCCCATTCCTTATTTCAGTACTATGATGGTTAACCCAGTCTTCTTCCCGTTGAATCAAAAGACGGTTGAAAAATATGGTAAGAAATTCGGAACGCAAAGCAAGTATCTGGTTTTCAATGGACCGTTTAAGCTGACTAACTGGAACGGCACAGGGAATTCATGGGACGAAGTGAAGAATAAGTCGTATTGGAATGCCAAGCAAGTTAAACTAGACAAGATTCATGTTCAGGTGGTTAAAGACGCTAACACTGCGGCTAACTTGTTTGCAACTAAGAAACTTGACGATGCTGTTTTAACCGGTGAAATCGCTAAACAGCATGCTAAAGATAAAGATTACGTGGGCGACAAACAGGGTCGGACCTCTTATCTTGATATGAACGAAGAAAAGGTTCCGGACTTCAAGAACCTGAAGTTACGGCAAGCGGTGGCAATGGCTATTAACCGTAAAGAGTTCGCTAATAAGGTGATCGGTGACGGCTCATTTGGGATTTCGACACTTACGCCTGAAAACTCTGGCTCAAATCCTAAGACGGGTGAGGACTTCGCCAAGGAAGCAGCTAAAGAATCTGAAACGGTTCAGTCATACAACTTGAAGGAAGCCAAGAAACTTTGGGCTGAAGGGCTGAAAGAAGTTGGCAAATCTGGCGAACAAGTTACACTGACGACAGACGACACGGATGTTGCTAAGAAGTCGGCTGAATATATTCAATCAGCTTTGGAACAGTTACCTGGTATGAAGGTTTCCATTTCCTCCGTTCCATTCAAGACTCGGATTCAGCGTTCTTTGGATGGCACCGCCCAGTTCATTCTCTCCGGCTGGCAAGGCGATTTCCCGGATCCGATTTCCTTCCTGGATCTTTATACAACTGGAAACACGTATAACTTCAGCCACTGGTCTAACAAGCAATATGATGAGCTGATCAAGGCTTCTGAGACCACTGATGCTAACAACGAAACAAAACGTTACAATGATCTTTTGAAGGCACAGGAATTACTTTCTAAAGAAGCCCCAGTTGCGACACTGTATCAAACCGTTCAAGGGCATTTACGCAATCCGAAGTTGAAGGGCGTTACCTTCAGCCCAGCCAACATGTATAACTTTGTTGGTGCGTATATGGCTAAGTAGTAAAGATTAAAATTTTCATTTGAAAGCCCCTGCTTGCGTTGGCGTACTTCACCAACGTAGGCAGGGGCTTTTTGTGTGAGCTTCAGCTAGCAGATATTAAAGAGTTTGTATTGTGGTATATATTATATAATAATTTCAAAACCGATAATTCTACCCAAGGCCGGATTAATAATGATGTAAGATAAGCACAACACACATATGTTAATGAATAATATTTTGATAAAAATAATCTTTAAATAAAAGTAAAAATAACTTAAAAATATATTATAGCTTAATAAATCCGTATAGAAATAAATATTTATTTAAAAATGGATTGACTAGATTGGATTTTACACCGTATAATTTCTATGTAATGTTCTAGAAAAGACAGCACAGGGCAGTTAATGCTTCACATGGGCATCGCTACGAGTTTTATACGAACACAAGGCTGGATATGTACAATTGTGTGATTGAAGACTGTTGTTCTGGGATTTCAACAACTGTTTACATGCAGAGCTGGCGTAACGGCAATGCTAACGGATGGCGGAAACCGGATATTTAATATTTTGGAGGTTCTATGATGTGCCGCTCTTTATAAGAATGGAGCGGCCTTTTTGGGGGTTGATCTCTTTGAGAAATAAACAATACTGGCAGTCCCGATCAACCATCACGGCTTTGTTACTCGCAGTTTTATTTATTTCGGGCCACCTGATTGCAAATGCCGGCTATGATGCAGATGGGGGAAAGCATTTGACGGGTTTCTACTTTTTTTCGCCATATATGAACTGGTTGCCAATTGATATTTCTTCAAGTTTACCTGTTGCATGGAATTTGGCTGCGCCGCTTTTATCAGTTCTTGCCGGTGGTATGATCGCTGCTTCCCATGGGCGCAGTGGGTATGCCAAGTTAATGCGATTTCGGCACAGCTTTGTGGCTTATCGCAGGTCGGTTTTCTTGGCTGCGGGCGTTCTTGGTGCAATTGTGCCAATCATGGTACTGGGTTTAGACTTCCTAGGTTTGCTTGCGATTCATCCTAATGTGCTGCCGAATCAATGGCTCAATAATAATGTTGCGATTAGTTATTTGGGACTTGGGGGGAATCTTTTTTATACCCATACTTGGGCCTACATGTTGGGATGGATTGCTTTGCTAGCCTTTTACGGGGCAAGCTATGCTATTTTTTCGAATTTTCTCTATTTTGTCACAGGGAAGATGGTGCTGTCGCTGATGGGGGTCATGATGGTTCAGTTAATATTATTAAGCATTTCTATAATCTTTAAGACGAGTTTAGCGCCTATTACTTATTTACAGATTGTTCCAACTATTGGGCAACCTTCGCTAGTCTACGTTCTTTTATGGCCCGCCATTTTAATTGCAATGAGTCTTTTTAGCTTTCGAGTGCCAAAAATCGAGGCTTAGTTTATGAAAATAAGGAAATATCAGTTGTTTCTACATTTTATTTCACGCTGGCAAAGCATTTTGTTTTTGATGACAGTGCTTGTTTTCGCCCTGACTTTCGTTCTTGCCGGAATTATGACGGGACGGTTTGAGATCAGCCAATTGGATGCCAACATTTCGGTTCAACGTGCATTTGGACAGGTGATATTTTATTTGCCCATCGTTGGGATGATGACGTTTTTACTTGTGAGTCAAGCTCAAAACACGAGTCTTCTCATAAGAATTGGTTCCAGAAGTTTGATAGCAAAATATATTTTGCGAGTGTTATTTTATTTGGATCTTGTGATATCGGTGGCGGTCTGGATGGTCTGGATAACTGCGGTGCTTTTCTTATCGCGAGGTCAAGGCGGAATGACGTCGGTTGCGGCTAATGCCAATTTATTGATGAATATCTTTACCGGGCTGTTTTTGTATACGCTAATGATACTTGCTCTTTGTGTCGTTTTTAGGTCTAGAGCGATTGGTATTTCCTTAGGGCTGAGTCTGATTATCTGCTTTTATATCGTTCCTTTTGTCAATTTAACTGAAGTCGCAAATCTGGTAACCCCGAAGTTAACTAAAGATGCAATATGGCCGATCAATATTGCTAGGCAGTGGTTGGCAATATTCATTGGCGCTCAGATAATCACGATATTATTTAACCATGTTCGCTTGCCTGTCGAGGGGTGAAACTTAATGAAGATACAATGGCAAAAACCGCTTATTGATAAGCGCATGATAGTGGTTTTACTGCTTGAGGTCTTACTCTTGATAAGCTCGCTAGCGTTGTATTTTGATCAACAGAATAGCAAGTTATTACGACAAGTTCACGATCCGGTGATGACTGTATTTATTGGCGCAATGCCGGATCGGTTTGCGAGCAGTCAGTTGTGGTGGTTGCTTCTGTGGGTTGGATTCATGTCTTTACCCATCTTCATTTGTGCCGGGGTGACAGATGCTTATCAGCGTAATTTGTATACGTTTCTTAGCTTGCGGATGCATCGAAGACTTGGTGCTTATATCTGGCCTTTAAAGCAAGTGGTTTTGAGGGAGGCAAGCCTTTTATTGGTAGTGGGCATTGCAGTCGGCACACTGACACATTTCTTTTTGAGGACGCAGCAATTTGGCGAGGCTGGCTTGTTCATTATTCTTATTATTGTGAGTCAAACGTTTTTAGTGGTTTTAGAAGCGGTTCTTGAAGGTTACTTTGGCCCCATGATTGGGGTTGTCGGAACGTTAACGATCATCTTTTTAAGTTTTCTGCAAATGCCGTTGATGCCTTTGCGTTTTTCCATTGGAAGTACCTTTGCAACGGATTCACAGTTATTAGGTGCGATTGGGTATCAGATCATTTTGATCATTCTTTTGCTACTGATTCAACTTTTTTATATGCCAGGAAGGTGGGGCCGATATGGCACAGGTCGGGAATAAATCAGGTGTTCGTGTTGATATTTCACAAATGTCCGTGATGATGAGACGGAAAAAGATTCTTGATGATCTTTCACTTTCTTTTGTCTCTCCTAATATTTACGGCATTGTTGGGCCAAACGGGTCAGGCAAGACAGTTTTTTTAAAAGCAATGTTGGGATTTATACGGCTTGTCAGCGGTAGTGTGACGATGAATGAGGTTCCAATTGATCCGCGGCGGGCTTTTCCGATAAGTGTCGGCGCTATTATTGAGCATCCGGGTTTTATGAATGACATGAGCGGGCATGATAACTTATTGGCTTTGGGACAGATTCGTAGTCAGCTTGATGATGAAGCGATTCATGCCGTGATGACTCGAGTCGGACTGCCAGATGACAAAAAGCCAGTCGCAACCTATTCGCTAGGGATGATTCAACGTTTGGGAATTGCCCAAGCGATCATGGAAGATCAGGAATTTATTGTGTTGGATGAACCTACTAATGCACTAGATCGTGAAGGTATCGTGTTTTTGACTGAATTATTAAAGGAACTTCGCGACCAGGGGAAATTAGTGCTGATCGCAACTCACGACCTTTTGTGGTTGCAATCGCTAGCAGATCAGATATTTGAGTTGTCCAATGGTAAACTTCAGCAGGTTGAGGATGTGGTTTAATGATGAAGTCGGTGCATCGGCGAATTTACTTTTTAATCGGCGGTTGTGCAACAGTGATGATACTTCTTGTAGGGCTGTTTGTTTGGCGCTATCAAACCCTTAATGCGAATGTTGCACAGCCGGCAGTTTGTAGGCGACGGCTGCGGTTGCCGGCAAAAGTGGTTCTGAATCAGACAACGGTCGTGCTCGAAAAGCTGGAAACAAAGGTAACGAATGGGCGTTGGCGGGTGCGACTGATTTTGAAACGCGCAATTACGAAACAAAACCTTCAACATATCCGCATTCAAATCGCCCAACACCGCGAAGGAAGCGAAGTAGCGAATGAACAACTTCCGGTAATGAGCCGGGATAAGAAGGTATTGACTTTGACGGATACCTATTATAGTCAGGCAAAATATAATCGTGTTGTCATGACGACATTGCCAAGGGTTGCACGTTCACAAAATCTCGTTCAGATTGTAACGTTCAAGGAATGAGATCGTGTTAACATAGCTTGGTGACTGAATGCGGTTTAGAGGAGTTGAGCGCTGTGGTTCAAGAAATAGACGACTTGAGATTTCAACTTTCACCACATGCTAAATTTGATTTCCGTGCTGCCGTTTTACTGGTGCATGACAATCAAGTGTTAGTAACGGTGCAGCCTACTAGTGGTGTTGCCATTGTCCCCGGGGGTGCAGTGAAGTTTGGTGAAACTTCCGGTGTAGCAGCTAAGCGTGAGCTATATGAAGAATTGCGGCTTCAGGTCGATGAGCCGCCACTAGTAGGCGTACTTGAATCATTTTGGCAACAGCCTGATCGAACCTATCAACAACTGATCATGGTGCATCGCTTGGTACTGTCCCAGGCGCAAATTGACGAACTGGTTTGGCAGGAGGGGCTGCAGGGGCAGTGGTTGCCGAAGTCAGAGGTGGCTAAACACTTGCAACCGCGCGCTTTGACACAATTTTTAGAACCTAGTGCAACACTTTTGCACCTTGTCGATCATCATTCGGAATGAAACTTGAGTGACTTTTCGGCTTGAAAGCGCGCACACGAGGGCTTAAATTATAAAATATATAATTAGAGGTGCTTATTTTGCCTTTCTTTGTCAACCTTGATACGCTTAAGGTAGGCTACAGCCGGAAGGGAGTTGCATTTTTATGGATATAACGACTAGACCGACGTTGCAGCAATTTTTAGCGGATACCAAACAGGGTCCGTATGTATCACTGTACATGTCTTGGCCGGAGCATACACCGGTTGAGAAGTTGCGGATCCGGTTCAAGAATATGCTTAAACATGTCAAGACGGTGATGGCGGAAACCTATTCGGACACCGACTTTGCGCCATATGCTGCCGAACTTGAACCATATGAGCAAGATCCGATGTTTTGGCAAGACAGCGAAGCAAACGGGATTGGTATGTTGACGAACGGTGCGCAAACGTATGTAACCCCAATGTATGAAGCAGTTGATGAAGTGGCAATGGTAACTGAAGTGCCGCAGATTTTGCCTTTGATGCTGGATGAGGCAACGGCAACAGATTTTGATATTCTGGCGCTTAACGCTGATAGTATTCAGCTATACCATAACCATGGTCACCAAGTGCGCTCGGTTTCCTTACCAGACGATGCGCCACAAACATTGAAAGGCACACTTGGAACAGAAATTCGAGGCGGCGAGTTAAATAGTGTGTCTCAAGGCGGTGGCCACGTCACTTACCATGGGCACAACGAAAAATCCGCCGAGAAGGCAAGCGATCAACGGCGATTCTACCAGGCAGTTGATCAATATTTACTGACAAATTATTCGAATCCTAAAAAAATGCCGCTGGTTCTCATGGGCTTAGCAGAGAATGTAGCGGTATTCCGCGAGATTTCCAAGAACCATCATTTACTGCCGAAACTTGCAGTGGTCAAAAGTCCGGCAACGCTTGATTTTGTTGAGCTGGATGACTTACTTGAACCAGTGCGCGCCACATTGCGTGATCGGCGCCGACAACACTTCGCTAATGTCATTGAAAACGCACGCGGCAATGGCAGTTACACCGATGAATTGGCAACGATTGTGTCGGCGGCATTGCGTGGACAAATCGCCATCCTCTTTGTTCAAGCCGGCGCACGCATTCACGCGCGGCTTGAAGGTGATCAGATTGAGCGCGATTCCAAGGCCGCTCAGCATGCGAATCTGTTAAATACATTGGCGGACATTGTATTAGGCCACGGCGGTCAGGTTGAACTTTTGCCCGAAGCCCATTTATCAGCTAAAGTCGGCGCTACGATGCGTTATGCTTAGTCAATGATTGTGAACAAAAACGAGCTGCCAAGTTGGCGGCTCGTTTTTTGTTGGAAAATAGGAGAACTGAATTTTTCTCAACTCAGGTTTTTTATGCTAATTCGAGAGTTCCGGTCAACTGAGATTTAGTCTTTTCGGTGAGATGATGCGTAATCATGATGACAGTAAGCTCCTTGTTGGCTAATAAAGCATCTTCAATTGTCTGGGCATTTTCGGTGTCGATCCCAGCGGTCACCTCGTCAACAATTAGGATTGGTTTGTGAAATGCTAGTGCCCGTGCCAACGCTAGCTTTTGTCGTTGGCCGCCTGACAGGTTGCTGCCATGTTCGTGAATGTTTGTGGTTAGATTAGCAAACTTATCAATTCCTAGGAACCTTACAATGTTTGTTAATGCATTCGTTTGTTTAGCAACCCCTAATGTGATATTTTCCTGAACGCTTTCGTTAAAGATATAGGACTTCTGGTCTACCAGTTCGATCTTGGCGTTTAAAGCGGTTGTCGCCAGCGATTTCAATTCGGTGTTATCGACATGGATTGCACCTTGATAATCACTTAGCCTTCCACTCATAAGATTGATAAGTGTTGATTTCCCAACACCACTTTTTCCCAAGATGGCATATTTTCCTCCGCGTTTAAAAGTGTAGGAAACATCTTTAATGATGGGCTTTTCGTCATAGCTAAACGAGAGGTGATCCAGGGTAAGCGCATGGTCAAATGACCGATCTTCGGCTAAACGTGGTAACTGACTTAAATGGCTGTTCTTGTGAAGTAAGACGCTGACGGATTTCATTTGAAAGATTCCTTGCACCATGCCAGCCAAATTATTGAATACTGTTCCTGCCAACGAGCCACTTGCCGAAATCACCCCGACGGAGAAATAGCCACCGATGACTAATAGACAAGTTAAAGCCAGAACGATCATTTGGGCAGTGACATTCACGCCGCTGATGAGTAGGTTAACAAGCCCAACGTTTCTGGCGTAGCGAACCTTTTCTTTTCCTTGGTAATCAGAAGCGTCCGCTAGTTTTTGTGTGAATCTGTCACCTAAGTTATGACTAAAAAATACTGAAAAACCGCCGATGATATCATCTGACTTCTCTAAAAAAGAACTATTGGCAGAAGCGATCCGGTTCGTTTCGTGTGTCATAACTTTTGAGAAAAATTGTGGGATGGTCATGGTGAGGAGGCCCAGGATAATGGCAGCAAAGGCTAGACTGTAATGGTAGAAGGCCAAAGAAGTAATGGCAAATAAAAGTGTTGCAGCATTGCCTAGCAATGAGAAGAATGTTTGTAAACCATTTTGTTCGATCATGTTGATATCATTGGTCAACCACGAGACATATTCATTGTGGTTGACCTTATTATATTCATAAACCGGAATACTGGTGAGCCCGTTCGCGATATCGGTTCGAAGTTGATTGGTGACTTTGCGAATGATCTGAGCTTTCAGCAACGAATTGACATAAGCAATCGTCAGCGTCACGCCCCAAATTGAAATAGTTGCCAATAACCAGAAAACCACACCCCGAAAATTCTTGTTAATAAGTTGATCAGTCAGTGGTGCCAAGGTTAAAGAACTTGTAACCTTTCCAAGCGATTCAATCAAAATCAAAAGTGTTGTCAGTAGCGTCAGTAGTTTTTGATGTGCTAATAGTTTAATTGTTGGTTTCATAAGACATCAGCCTTTCTGATAAAGTTGTGTATTGCATCTTAGGGCGATCGTGGTATTTGATAGTGTAAGTATATGTGCTAATATGATTTTAATTAAAAACGTTTCATATATGAAAAAGAGGCAGACTGTGAAAAATATTGGGGAAGTTATTAATAACTTACGCGAACGTAAAGGAATGAGTCAGGCAGATCTTAGTACTGGAATTCTTTCAAAAGCACAACTCTCTAAGTTCGAACGAAACCTAACACAAATATCGGCTACTAAATTATTAGCATTACTGGAACGTCTCCATGTCACGTTTGCTGAGTTTGGGAATGCACTGGCGTTTCAGGAGGCTTTGTATGAGCAGTCGATATTAGCGGATATTACAAAAGCAGTTGTTAACAACAATCGTGATCAAGCTGAATTGGTGCGGGAACGCGCGGCAGAACATTTTACGGCGTTTCCGGGAAAATATAATCAACTTATTTTAATCATGGTTAATGCTATGATCGCTGATATGACCGGTGAAACGCTTTCCCAAGCGGATATTGACGTTTTGACGGACTACCTCTTTCATGTAGATGGTTGGACCCGGTTTGAACTGCTACTTTTTGGTAATACGATATCAGCTTTACCTTTGCGAACTGTCAATCAACTGGCGCGTGAATTGGCGGCTCAAGTTAATGTGGCTTGGGAGATTCACCAAAATTTTCAGCTGATTATCAATTTGTTATACAACGTTGTAATCGTAAACTTGTCTGCTAGAGATCTAACGACAGCAAGACACTATTTGCGAGTGATGAAAGATAGTCATGTTGAAGATGGCATGATGGCAGAACGGTTTCTGATTGCACTTGCTGAGGCGCTTTGTATCTACTGTGAGGACGGTACGGCGGCGCACAAAGATCAAGTCGAAAAAATTATCGCCATTCAAAAAGAACTTGGTGCGACAAATTTCTTTATTGCATTTAAAAATCAAGCTGAAATGTTCATAAATGAAACTAAGCAAACCGATGCTTTTCCAGCTGGATGGCAAAGTTATATCTTCTAATTCAGATCGGCTAGATAAATTGTCATTGAGCTGACATGATTAATCTTCAGCAAACTGGATTAAATCAGTCAGATGTCAATGCACGAAAAAGCTCAGGTCGTCCTCTGGTGTGATGAGGTAACCTGAACTTTTTGGTTGATATTCAAATATCGCGATACCAGTGAATCACCCAAAAATCACTTTGACAATTTGTTCAGCGGTTTTGAGGCTCACATCATTGACCAGTGGCCGCGGGCTGGCAGTGGTGAGCCAGTGAACGCCTTCAGTCGGGACGCCCCAGAAGAAGAGGCCGGCTTGTGGATGTTCTTTTTGGTCAAGTAGCTGTTGGGTTTGACGGTCAATGGCAATAGCGCCTGACTGGAAGCGTTTGTCGGCGTTGAGCTGCAGTTCATAAGTGTGTGCGTACCCGTCATGAAGCAGCTGCTGTACTAATGGATTTTGGGCAGTGGGCGCATTGACTGCCGGAACGCGTGCTTCTAGCAAGGTTTTGGCTTGAAGCGAAAATTTTGGATCGCTCGGGGTTTTTAAAAGAAATTGGCCGTCAATACCTTTGATCTGCATGCCGGGCGGTAAAATAGTGACGATACCGGCACCTATTAGTGCTTGCAGTTGGTCAATCCGCAAAGCAGGCGGTCCGATTGAAAGAAAATCATTCAGTGAGTTAAACCAGCGCAAGAAGAAGTCCAGGTATTGATCCTGACTGAGAAGATTACGCTCAACGAGTTGGCGAATGGGATCACGCATGTCGCGTAAAACTTCAAGCGCGCTGGTCAGTGGTCCGGTTTTGGTGCCGCGCATCGCTTCTTGGGCATCCTGGCGCAGATAATGCCGCATGAAGTCTTGGTACGGTTGGCCGCTTGGATGCGCCTTGGTGGGATCAGCCAAAGCATCCCAATCGAGACGATCTTTAGCGGCGATTGGCAGTGCTCCCAAGGTGGCAACAGGGTCGGCGATAAAATCGCGTTCAAAAGCTGCCTCGTCAATTTCTGGGTAGCGTTGGGGCAACAAAAGCCGATAGTAAATCAACTCGGCTTCGTGCTTTAAGGCTTCCCAGAAGGTTTGACCGCTCACTTCGCCATGAGTTTGCCAAGCGTCAATTTGTTGTGGTGTCAAGAAATGCGGCTGCCATTCTTCACCCGGTCCCTTTTGGTTACGGCCTTTAGCACGATAAGGAAAACCGCGGCGGGAGCCGGCAAAAATATGTGGTTCGCGGCCGCTGGGATGATAAACAAGCAGACCGTCTGGCGCTTTTTGGAATTGTCCGCCGCGACCTTCAGTGAGACGACTCATCAAATCAAAGAAACTCAAGCCCAGTCCGCGAATAATGACCGGCGATTGTGCTTCGATGCCGCTGAGATCACCTTCTTCGGGGAAACCCGGTTCCAGGTAAAAGAGCTGGTGTGTTTGCGCATAATCGTGCAATGCCTTTTGGTCGCGCGTCAATGAGTTTTTTAGATTTCCCAAGGCCATGACCACTTGATCGGTTTGCCAGCTCTCTTGGTCGGTGGTGACGGTAAATCCGGCAGCTTTTTTATCTAGCCGGTTCACGGTTTGCTGCTTATAGGTGATGATGTTGGTGCCGGCTTGGTATTTTTGCAAGTCAAAGAACCACTGTTGGTAGACGCCGTACAACGCGCGGGACGCATAGCTGTTGGGTCCCAGATTGGCAGCCTGGCGCATCAGAATCGAACGGTTGTTAATTTCGGGGTGAGCATCGAGGTAATCGGCAGCAAGCGTGAGCGCCCAGGTGCTTAAGTCCGGACCGGCAATAAACGGTCCCACGCCTGTCACTGTTTGATCGGTAAATAAGGTGATTTGTGCCGCAGCAGTATTCATAATGAGATTAGGGTCTTGATCGATCTTCCAAACGCGACCGCCAATTGGATACGGATCAACTAGGAAAATGGTGAGTTGGCGCTGGGGATAACGGGTCCGTTGCCAACTGATAAGCCGACCTAAAAGCATTAAGCCACGTGGCCCGGCACCGATAAGCGTAATGTGCATGCCGCATCTGCTCCTTTATGAGATGATAAATTAAGAAGTAACAAATTTATTATACTTGGAAGTGTCCCTAAGCAGTTAGCGACTTGCTTTAGGTTTCACCGTTTTCGTGTCATAATGTCCTTATTAACCATCTAGAAGGGAAGGCAGATGCTGATGAAAGTTGTCGTTGTGGGCTGTACGCATGCAGGAACTGCGGCAGTGCGCGAACTGTTGATGAGGCACCCGGAAACGGAAGTAGATGTTTTTGAACGTCGTGAAGACATCTCTTTTCTTTCATGTGGTATTGCCTTGTACCTTGAAGGCACGGTCGGGCGGTTGGAGGACATGTTTTACGCAACGCCGGCCTCACTCGAAGCATTAGGTCCCAACGTGCATGTTCACTTAAAACATGACGTCTTATCCATTGATGGTGCCGGTCATGTGATTGTGGCTGAAGATTTGAAGACAGGCACACAACAGCATTATCCGTACGACAAGCTGATTATGACAACTGGCAGCTATCCGGTTATTCCACCGGTTTCCGGTGTGAGTGTTCCGCGGGTCTTGATGTGTAAAAGTTATGATGATGCACGTAGAATCAAGGAGAGTGCCAAAGATGCCGAAACGATTGCAATTGTCGGTGGCGGCTACATTGGCGTTGAACTGGCAGAGGCTTATAGTCGTAATCAAAAACACGTGATTTTAATTAATGGAGTTGCGCCGTTGCTGAGCCATTATGTGGATTTACCGCTTAGTCGAGAAATTTCTTCAGTATTAACGGAGCATGGCGTTGAATTAAAAGTCAACACGGTGGCACGCCATTTCGATAGTGACGCGGAGCATGTTTTCATTCAGACGGATCACGGTGAGATTCAAGCTGATTTGGCAGTTGTCTGCGTTGGTTTTCGTCCGATGACCGAGTTGTTGGTTGGTCAGGTTAAAATGAATCATGATGGCTCAATTCATGTGAATGATTATATGCAAACTAGCGATCCCGATATTTTTGCGGCGGGGGATGCGGTTGCGGTGCATTTTAATCCGACTGGTAAAGATGCGTATGCGCCACTGGCAACGAATGCGGTGCGTCAAGGAAAAATGGCAGGTGCAAATATTTTTGGCCCAACGATCAAGTATATGGGCACACAGGCAACCAGTGCGTTAAGATTGTATGATCATAGTCTGGCGGTCACGGGGCTGACGCTTGCTCACGCCAAGCGCAATCAACTGCCGGCAGCCAGTGTGACGATGGTTGATGATTTTCGACCGCCATTTATGCCGCACACGGTGAAGATTACCATGGTGCTGGTTTATGATACCAGTAATCGTCAAATACTAGGCGCACAGTTTTACAGCAAGTATGATGTTGCCAATGCGGCCAATTTGATTTCGGTGATGATTCAAAATCGTAATACCATTGATCAGCTGGCCTATGTCGATATGCTCTTTAATCCGAATTATGATAAACCGTGGCATTATCTCAATTTGTTAGGACAATTGGCTGTAGCACAAGCAGACAACTCAGCGGTGTAGGGGGAAAATTATGAATTCGTGGAATCTTATCGGACTGTTCGCGTGGGTGATCCTGATCGCCTACCTATTCTTCATCATTTGGCATATTCGGCGGCGACATATTAAAGCTATCGTCAAATCCGGGCGGCAGGTTTCCCCTTCCGTCGTGTTGGTTGATCTGGTAGAAGTCGCGGTGTTGTTGCTAGCGGTCGCCGGAATGGTATGGGTGAGTTGGTTGCGTCCGATTGACTACCGGGATAGCCATGAGGTGACGATTAGCCACAGTGCACAACCACTTATTTTGCAGACCGGTGATGAACATTCCTTTTATGTACGGGTTCGCACGGGAAATGGTAAGAATCCGATTTTGTACTATACTTATTGGACAGAAGGCGCCAAGTATGAAAACACGAGTCATAACGCGGAAGTGAGCTCCGGCAGCCAACCACTGACACCGCGAGCGGCCGCATATCCGTGGTCCAAAAAGGAACTTAAAAAACTGGATCAAAGCGCTGATCGTGCCTATGTCGCAACTGTATCGGCGCAGTATAAGCCTGGTTTTCTTAACGGCTTAGGCATGCATGTCGGTCACAGTGCCGATCGGTTTTCGATTTTACGGGTGCCTAATGATACATTTGTTGAAATTGATCCGGTTGAAGATTAAAGCGCGTTAACTAAACAATTTGAAAGATCGCTGGTGGGAAATGCGGCATCAGCGATCTTTTTTCGATTGACAAGCTTAGAAAAAACGAAGCAGCCGCGATTCTGCGTGTGCTTTTTGACTTAGCCGAATCGATTAGTCCGCGGTACATGGTATGATGAAAGCATTTGAAATGAGTAATATAAAGGTGCTTGCTGACCGCGCTGGCTCGCGCTCACCATAACGCGCTCCCCGGCGCAGAAGTCTGCGTGTAAGAACCTCAGTCGCAATGGCCAAGAGCGGGCCATCACGCCTGAGGCCGCTTACACTCCGACTTCTAACCGCGCCGGCTCGCGCTCACCATAACGCGCTCCCCGGCGCAGGGATCTGCATGTAAGGACCTTGGTCGCAATGGCCAAGAGCGGGCCATCACGCCCAAGGCCACTTACACTCCGATCCCTAACCGCGCCGGCTCGCGCTCAGTTTATTAGGAGGTTTGCAGATGAATCATCGCAGCTGGTGGCTGCTGCCGTTGTTGCTGCTTTTGGGCTTTGGTCTTGCGGGGCTGCAACCGGTTCAAGCCGCTTCAGGTAAATGGTATCGAGATAATGGCAACATGATGGGGTCTGAAAGTAAGACGGTTATCAAACAGCTGAACGACCAAACCTTTGCCAAAATAACCGGTCATCCCCAAATTGCCGTGATCACCGTCACGTCCTTGCATGATGAAGAGATTGAAGACTATGCCAATGAGCAGTTTGCTAAGCTTGGAATTGGCAAAAAAGGTTGGGATAACGGCCTTTTACTGGTGCTTTCACGCCGAGATCGTAAATATTGGCTGGAAGTGGGTTATGGACTGGAAGATGTGGTGCCAGATGGCAGTGCCGATGAGATTGTCACTGGCTCGGTCAAAAAACTGCTTAAAGCGGAAGACTACGATCATGCCATTGCGTTGTTTTTGACAAATATCGGTAAGCGGGTTGCGGCTCATCAAAGCGCCATTGCCACGCCGACACAGATAAAAGCCAAGCGCGCCCATGATGCCGCCGTCAAGCAGCTTTTGATAACGGTGGCCTTGGTAGTGGTCGGCATGATGGTGCTCTTCTTCATCATTCATGCTGCCATAACCGCTCGCTTACGTGATGCGATGCCCCATGTAGCTGCTATGCAGACGTTACCGATCTATGCCGCTGTGACTGCTGCCGGGATTAAACTGCAATTAGACACGGCGGCGGTTCCGCTATTTCGCTTCGCTTGGTCGCATGACAAATTGCGCGTGATCGGGATGGCGAATTTGACAAGGCGGGGATTTGAATCGTGGACGCGAAAAGTCCGAATGATGGTGCCGCACCCTTATTGGTACTATGACAACGTTCGCGGAGCCCTTCGCAAGTTGCCAGATCAGACACTGGTGAATGCGCCGACCATTGCCGCGGTGGCTGAATTGTTAAACCCGGCGCTGGCAGATCGGTTTAAAACCGGACAACCTTACGAAGCAGCTTTCACGGCCTGGTTGAATGAACAGAAAAGTGTTGCCGGGCAAGCAGCGGTGACGACCTGGTCTAAGTTCCTGGCAAAAGTTAAACCGACTGATACCTTCTCAGATGCAACGCTAGCCGCCACTTTTTCCGCTATTCTTTTCCATATTCGCCATCCCGATCAAGATCAGGATTTGAGTCAATCCGATGTGCCATTGTGGGTTATCAGTGATTTTGGCTCGGCGACTAGCAGTCATAGTGGCGACTCCGATGACTTTGGAAGTGGCTTCGGTGGCGGTTCTAGTGGCGGCGGTGGTTTTGGCGGTAGCTGGTAAGCTAGACCCGACCCTTGAAAGTGACGCAACACGTAGGCTAACATAAAAAATATATTTAAAACGATGGGTGGCAGGTAGCTACCGCCATTAAATTCAAAAATGAGGCTAGATAAATGGAGCAGATGCTGTTGTTAATGGGTACCGGGGTGCTAGGCGGTATTCTGGGAGCCGTGCTGGGAATCGGCGGCGGGATGATTATTACCCCGATTTTGACAATGTTAATGGGATTGCCGATTCAATATGCGATTGGTGCCAGCATTGTCTCGGTCATTGCGACCAGTTCGGGTGCCACTATTGCTTATCTAAAAGATGAAATGCTGAATTTACGGGTGGCCATGTTTTTGGAAATTGCGACAACGGTTGGGGCCGTCATTGGTGCGGTTATCACTGGCCTGGTGAATGGCAAGGTATTGTATATCTTATTTGGCGCATTGTTGATATTTTCTGCCTTCAACATGATTCGCAAGCTGCGGATGAAAGATGATGGTGTGCGCCAAACAACCCCTGATGCGATGGCCACAAAATTACGCCTGAATGGGACGTATTTTGACAAGGCAACTGGAAAAGAAGTTAATTATACGGTAACGAATGTTCCAGGCGGTTTTGCGATGATGTTTGGTGCCGGGATTGCATCAGGGCTACTGGGTATCGGGAGTGGCGCTTTTAAAGTGATTGCCATGGATACGATTATGCATATGCCGTTGAAGCCATCGAGTGCAACCAGTAACCTCATGATGGGAGTTACGGCGGCCGCCAGTGCAACAGTTTATTATTTTGGCGGTCAGCTTCAGCCACAAATTGCCGCACCGCTTGCGATCGGAATTCTCGTCGGTGCAACGGTGGGCTCGCGGGTGATGCAGGTTCTGCCAAATAAAGTCTTGCGGCTGATTTTCATTCCGGTGATTGGGTATATGGGCATCCAGATGGCACTTAAAGGATTTGGGGTGAATATCTGATGGATAAGAAACTCAAAACCGAAATCGATGATGTTGAAATCATGATTGGTAAAGTGATGCAGATTGGGGTCATTTTGGCGGCAGTCGTGATTATTTTTGGCTTGATACTCTTGTTGGTCAGCGGATCAACCGGTTATCCGGCCGGTGTTCATCCAACGCGAATTGGTGCGATTATAAGCGGCACGGCGGCACTGAAACCTTACGCTATCCTGATGACGGGGATCTTTTTGCTGATTCTGACGCCGGTTTTGCGCGTCGTGGTATCAATCTATGCGTTTGCGGTTGAACACGATCACTTGTACGTGTGGATTACCACCGCCGTTTTGATTATCCTGCTCGGCGCCATGACGATTGGGTATCTGGGCAACCGTTAATTAAAAAATAGCGCTTTTGCACCGGGTTATTGATCCGGTGCAAAAGCGCTATTTTGATACTTCGTCTGGATGATGAGTGGCGTTTAGCACGCAATTGGTCATCCTTCGCGGGGCGCCATTACTTACCACTTGGCTTGTGTTCCATGTAGTCCTTCAGCGTGGCAACGACGGAAGAATCCGGCATCTCACGCATGGATTTAATATTGTGAATATGTTCAACTGATACATGGCTGTTAAGCGCCATCTCTGTGTCCGTTAGATGATTTTTACGCTGGAAGTCGATAATTTCCCGTGAAAATGCACTGATTTGATCTTTTTCAGCCAAAACGATTCCTCCTCGTGAACCTTTACTAACAGTATAACGATTTTTGTCATTATGCGCACGTATGACATCCAATCGTAACTTTAACACCATTGATTTGAAGGTTTTCAAGCATATCGTAACGATGACTGAAGAAAAGTCTAAAATCTGCAGATGCCGTGTTCGTCGACTAAATACATGGGTGAAACTTAATGATTGCAAAGCCGAACAAGTGTTTGTATAATAAAGATGCACTAAGGAAATGGGATCGCTTCGTTAATTAAGAACCGCATCTGTTAGCTGCAACGTTGGTTAGTTGATTAGGAGTGCCACCATTTAAGCGGATGGTGTGTAAGTTCATATGCGTGATGATCGCGATCGTAAAATACACGCCTTGACCCGATGGCGACAATGTATGCTTGCCCGGTTACAAGTTGTTGATAAAGCTTTCTTTTCTTGACGAGCTGGATACCCTTCAACAGGACTTTGAGGATGATAAACCAAAAGCTGATTAACAAAAGCCATAACCACCCATTGGATGTTGAGTGAAAAGTTGAGGCTTGCAAGGTTAGCATAAGCGGATTCCAAAGCAAAGCGGTGGCATCGGTGATTAGCTGATCAAATAAAGCAGTTGGTGTTGCAAACAGAGATATGAGTGTGATGCCAAAGATAAACAATCCCCAAAGCATATAAGGTGCCATGATCAACACGGTAAGCGCGCGGAGTAAGGAATTTGGAGTATGCAAAACGATAGCCTTTCGAAAACGATGCCATGCATAGAACGGATCTTGATCGGCTATGGTTATCATCTCCCAGTTGTTAGTGAAACGATTTCGTTTAACAATCTCTTTTTCATACAGATATTGTTTTGATGTTTTCCGGACAAGGTAATCGCTAGTCTTAGAATAGCGCAATATTGCCTTGATCGAAAGGTAAGGTGAGCTTATGGAACACTATGCCTATTTGCAGGATCTGGCAGCCAGTCAACGGGATCGGGAACTGCGCGTGCGGATTTGGGATAATAAGAATATCATTATTCGGCGAAACCTCAGCCAGCATCAGGGCTTGGCTACTCAGGTCTGGGATGCATGGTTGCGTCAGGAGCTGCGACGTTTTAACGGTTTTGAGCCAATTATTGAAGTTGATGATTTTTCCGGGCATCAGGAAATTAAGTTTTTCAAGGAAAATGAATTAGCGGATGCCGTTCATTTCATTCTTCAAGGCGAAGGGGCGGTTGAAACAGCTAGCTAACTGTAGCCAGATTAGCTGGGCGTGTAAGCTTTTACATCCTCTATGTTATCAGTATACTGAAGGTAATGAGGTGAGGACGATGAAGGCGATTATTTTATATGCATCAATCACAGGCAACGCGAAAGGAATGGCTCGGATTGAACAGCAGTTCTTTGAGCATTATGGTTGGGATGTCACGCTTGGCGAAATGATTCAGACAGATCCGGCAACGATTAAAGACTTTGACGTGTTGGTGCTGGCAACTTATACCTGGACTGGCGGCGTGATCCCTGAAGAGACCCAAGACTTTTATGATGACTTAAGTAAGCTGGATTTTTCGGCTAAGCCATTGGTATTTGGAGTGCTGGGTACGGGTGATCCCTATTATGGCAAGGATTATAATACCGCTCCGGAAAAATTTGAAGCCGTTTTGAAAGCTAGCGGTGCAGTTCAAGGCGCAACCGCGGTCAAGATTGCTTTAAACGTTAAACAAGAAGAGATGCCTCAGTTTGCGACATTTACCCAGCATCTGATCAAAAAAACCGAAACGCTGCAAAACAAGAAGTGACCCGTTGGCGCGTGGTATACTAAAGCCAGAAAGCGAGGGGATCTTCATGAGTGAGGAAATTGTTTTCTTCAATCCCGGCGATGCAGTTGCCAATGATTTCGACTTCGCAGCTGCTCGGCGTAGTGCGCAGATTTACAAAGCACAGCATGTCGTTGATGAAGGCTTGGTAGTTGCCAAAGATAAAGACGGCAAGTATTCGGTCTTTTATGAGGCTGCCGGCACACCTGATTCGCAGGCTAAAGGCGCATACAAAGATGTTGGCAAGTATACGATCCTAGCTCACTTATGACGAAGACAGTCTGGTATCGCGTGGCCTTGGTGGTAGTTGCTGTCATTCTTATCGGAGTTCTTTATGGTTTAATGCAGCAAGAACAAATCGCGAATCCTTTTTTGGTTGGCAGTCTTGGCTTAATTCTCGGCGTTGACCTTGCTTTACTGCTTGCCAATCTTTGGCCCGTACATCATTCGCGCAAGCCTTAAAATAATCATTCAAAAAATGCCAATCAATCCGCGGCCGGAAAATTTGCGCCGTGGCTTGGTTGGCATTTTTGCTTCGTTGACCGGTAACTTAGTCGTTGACAATATAGCGCGGCTGCTTGCCTGACAAAATCGCCAAAGTGTTATCCGTAACAATTTTTGCCATGGCATCACGCGCCTCGACTGTTGCGTTCCCGATATGCGGGGTCAAAACCACATTATCAAGGGCCTTTAGTCCTGAGCTGACATGGGGTTCGGCTTCGTAGACATCCAGCGCAGCACCAGCGAGGCGATGCGCCGTGAGTTGTTCAAGTAAGGCAGCTTCATCAATCAAGGGACCGCGTGCGGCGTTGATCAGATAAGCACTCGGTTTCATGGTTGCCAGTGCCTGAGCATCCAACAAATGGTGGGTAGCCGGGACTAATGGCAGGTGAAGGGTGACAAGATCGCTTTGTTGCAAGAGTGTCGCCTGATCCGTAAAGGTGGCACCTAGGCTTTGCTCTTTTTCCGGTGGCAGTTGATGATGCTGCGTGTAAAGGATGTTCGCATCAAAAGCATGAACACGTTTGGCAACTGCCTGACCGATCTGCCCCATACCGATAATGCCCACGGTTTTGCCGGCGAGTTCATGGCCTAAGAAGAAGGTTGGCGCCCAGCCGGAGAACCCGGGACCGCGCATGAGCCGATCGCCTTCTGTGACGCGATGTAAAACGGCGAGCATTAAAGCTAGCGTCACCTCGGCAGTTGACGTGGTTGATACTTTGGGGGTGTTGGTCACGAGGACACCATGCGCTTTAGCAGCAGTGATGTCGATATTATTGAAACCAGCGCCGTAATTTGCGATTAGTTTCAAATGAGGCGCTTTTGCCAATGTTGCGGCGCTTACCGGAGTCGATAGCGCGGTGATAAGCACTTTTGCATCGCTTAAATGTGCCTGGAGCTCGGCTTCGGTAATCAAGCTCTTACCGCGATAGGCTTCAAAGTCCACGCCTGCACGTTTCAAAGCGTTGTTGGCCGATTTCGGTAAGGTTGCAGAAATATAAACTTGTGCCATGAATATCCACCTTTCTGTGGTCATCCGTATCTGACTCACTTTTAGTTTAATACAGCGCAGAGAAAAAAGTGTGATTGACTCGTAACTTCGAGCCAAAGAATAACCTTGTTAATATGAAGCCTGAAAAAAAGAGGCAAGATATGACGTGCACGACTCATTTGTGTTACACTGTTTTTGGTAACAAAAAGTAAGCAAAGGGGATTGATCGTTGATGGCAACTTTAACGCAAGATATGAAAGATATGATCGGTGCACAGCTGAACTACTTGGCGACGGCTGATGAAAATGGTAATCCGCAAGTCGGCCCTAAAGGTACCATGCGGGTTTTGGATGATCACCATTTGATCTATAACGAAGAAACCGGCAAGCAGGCTTGGCATAACTTGCAGTATTCAAAGAAAGCAGCCGTAGCAACGGTTGATTACAAAGCTTTGAAGGGCTTCCGGTTTGAAGGCACCGTTGAATTTCACAACGATGATCAAATCTTTGAAGACGCGCAGGCTTTTGCTAAGGAGCGTCATTTACCTGCAGCTATCAGTGCGGTTGTTATCAATGTCGATCGCATCTATAAGCTGGATGCCGGTCCAAGTGCCGGTGATTTGATCGAAGGCTAATGCCGCGTTGATGATATCGGCGTGATTTTAGGCTTGTAAGGCGATACGGACAATTCCGTTAATCTTTTTAATTAGTAAATTCATAACCCGCCGTTGTGACAAAGTGCATAACGGCGGGCTTTTTTGTGTGTTGAATTAAATACTAATTGTTATTATTAGCATATTTATTGCGAATGATCAGGCCGGTTCGTTAAGCTTAAGATAGTCAGAAAGATGTCAACCAAAAGAAAGGGTGAGAACCATGATGCATTTAATTTGGACACTGATTATTGGTGCGGTGATTGGTTGTATTGGTCAGCTGATCGTTGGACGCGACATGCCACTTGGCTGGATCGGAAATATTATCGGTGGGCTTATCGGTGCATGGCTCGGCACGGCGTTACTTGGTAGCTGGGGACCATCACTGGCTGGTATGGCTTTGATTCCTGCCATTATCGGAGCTATCATCGTCGTCTTCCTTGTTTCCTTGTTGCTGGGCACGACTCGGCGCAAGGCATAGGAGGCGGCAGGATATGAAACCGATCACGAAAGTATTGTTCGGTATTGTTGCGATTTGCGGCTTACTTCAGAGTATTGGCTTTGGCCTGTTGCTGTGGCCCAATCGCGAATTTACGCGCTTTTACGTACAGCAGGCCGGTTGGTTACGTCCTGTGATGATTGGACTAACCGGGCTTGTGATTCTGGTTTTTGTCATCATGCTGCTTGTCGCTATCTTCCGCCGCTCCACCGCCAATGCTTTGATTCTAGCCGGTGACGATGGTGATCTGACACTTGATAAAAGTGCCATCGAAAATACGGTAGCCAAAGCGATTGTCGACCGGCATTTTGCCAAGTCGGTGGATGTTGATGTCAGCATCCGCAAGAAGCAAGTGGCGCGGATGCGGATTGAGGCCTTTTCCGGAAACGTCAAGGAACTAAAACAAGAGGCGCAGCGTATCGAAGAAACTGCGCGCCAGAAGTTGCAAGCGTGTCTCGGCGTTCCAGTCAAACATGTCCGGGTACATTTACTTCCAGCAACGAAAGTAAAAGCCAAGACTGCGCGGGTCATTTAGTTCAAACGACTTTGATCGATCACTGACCGTCATTCAAAGCGGGTGGCCGTAACTGGCACCGGTGGCAGCAGTGGTTATCAGCTACGAAAGGGTGATACACGATGCAGCAAGGAACCATTGGCGCTGTTGTCGGCGTCATACTAGCCTTTGCCTGGATGCGTTTCGGGTTTATGGGCATGTTGCTTGTCTTGATATTCGGCGGTTTAGGCTGGCTCGTTGAACGTTATCTGGTGCCTAATTGGGCGACGTTCACAAGTTGGCTGACCGCGGGTAAAGATGCATTTAGCAAAGGAAAGTAGGTGAGTAGATGGATGCAGTAGCACCGCCAAAACCAGCATCAGTTGCAAGTCATCAGGAAACACTGATGGCCAACAGTCGCTTAACATTTGAAGATAAGGTCGTCGAAAAGATTGCCGCAATTTGTGCACAAAATGTTGATGGCATTCTAGGGATGGATGGTTCGGTGATGGATAACCTGACTGAAACCTTCTCAAGTGGCGAGAACCTGACCAAAGGCATTTCCGCTGAAGTCGGTGAAAAACAAGTGGCCCTTGATATGGATGTTTTCCTAGAATTCGACAGCAACGCACAAGCCATTTTCAAACAATTGTGTGAGAAAATCAGCGCGCAAATTGAACGAATGACGGGTTTGCAGTTAGTCGAATTAAACATGCATGTCAAAGATGTTTTGACGAAGCGGGAATGGCAAAAACGCTAATCGGCGCTAAGGGACCCCATAACGCGTTCGCCAGCGCAGGGATCAGCGTGTAAGGACCTCGGTTGCAATGGTCAAAGTGCGACCATCACGCCCAAGGCCGCTTACACTCCGATCCTTAAACGCGCCGGTTCACACTCATTTTAAAGGAGAGATTTTAATGGACAACAAGAAACCCAACGGAATCAATAAGGAATTGAAGTTCGATGATGCTGTGATCGCAAAAATCGTCGGGATTACCTGCAATGAAGTCGAAGGTGTTTATTCGCTTGAAGGCGGCATGATGGCTAATCTTACGGATATGTTCAGCAAGGATGAAGACCCGACCAAAGGCGTTAACGTTGATTTGAGCGATAACCAGGACGTTTCAGTCACACTTGATGCAACGGTGCGCTATGGTGAGAATGTGCCGGAAATCTTCAACAAAGTCACCATGGCAATTGCCAAAAACGTTCGCCAGATGACCGGTCTGAATGTGACAGAAGTGAAAATGACCGTCAAGAACATGCTGACAAAAGAAGAAATTGCCCGCAATGAAGCTAAAAACAGTGACAAGAACAGCGACAAAGAATTACAGCCGGCTTAATGAGTCAATATATATAAACCGGTAAAAAGGGATAGCCCATCATCCATCGGGGGCTATCCCTTTTTGACGTTCAAGAAGCAATTTTTTCGACCAACGCGGGTAGTTCTGTCAGATTCGGCAGGGAATAAGTCGGCGTTATGTCTGGTAGTGGTGATAATTGCTGGCGATTAATCCATACGCAAGGCCAGCCGAGTTTATGACAGGGTACGATATCCCACCAATACCCCATTGCCACGTGGAGATGGGGTTGGTTGAGTCGGGTTTCGGCCGTGGTAAAAAAGGACAAAGTCGGTTTATAACAATGCGTTTGCTCCGGTAAAATGGCTTGATCAACTTGGTGCTCCAGCTGGTCAAAGTGGTGGGTCATTAAATCCGGGGTGGAATTGGACATGATGATGATTCGATGACCGGCTTGGCGCAATTGCTGCAATGCGGGGATGACTTCTGGCCATGGTTGTAAGTTAATATAGGACTCAAATAAATCATGAAAATAATGGCTAAATAGTGAATTGGTGTGAAAAGTCATATCAAGATATTGCAGATCGCGCTTCAATAAGGTGGTGAAAGGCAAGGTGGTCTCGCCATACATGAGGCGATCCTCCCACGATTCGAATTGGTGCCATGCAGCCTGACCGTCAATACCATGACGAGCACTGAAGGTCATAAACTGGGTTCGAATGGGGCGGGTGTCTAGCAAAGTACCATAGCAGTCAAATGTAATATCCATAAAATCACCTTTTTGAGTATCTTAGCATGATCAAGGCTGAGAACAAGTCTTTAAAAACAAAGGTATCGATATATTCGGCAGGGTCGGGGTGTCTTCATAGCCGAGACCAATATAGTGGGTTAGATAATGGCTGTTCTTAATAGTTGCATGGCTTAACTAATTGACATTCCTGCCAATAACTATTAAACTTTTTACCAATATCAAAGGGGGAACATCATGGAATATTTGAAGCTACTCGGCATCGTCATCATTGTTGTTGGCTTTGCCTTAAAATGGGATACCACCGCGGTTGTTGTGCTAGCAGCGATTGTGACAGCCGTGTTTTCTGGTATGAGCATTCCGGATTTGTTGACGACACTGGGACAAAGTTTTGTGGATAATCGGATGGTGTCGTTGTTTTTCCTGACCTTACCAATGATCGGACTGGTTGAGAGTCATGGCTTGAAAGAAGTGGCCGTTAATGGGATTCAGAAACTGAAGAAATTAACGCCAAGCCGAATTTTGAATCTTTACTTGGTCATTCGTGAATTAGGCGGCGTCTTTGGGATTTCCTTGTCCGGCCAGGTTCAATTTGTGCGGCCGTTGATTACGCCGATGGTTACCGCCGCGGCAGAAGCGAAACGTAAGCTGACGGATAAGGAAATCGACTTGATTAAAGCCCGATCTGCCGCCACGGATAATTTCGGGAACTTTTTTGCACAAAACTTGTTTGTCGCAACCGCTGGCGTTTTGCTGATTGCTAGTACGATGAAGAGTCTCAAGCATCCGGTAGAGCCGATGCAGGTGGTGCTGGCATCAATTCCGATCGCGATTATCACCTTGGTTGTAGTGGCGGTTTATAATCGCTGGTTTGATCGACAATTTGAAGAAACGCCGCGCAAAGGAGGCAAAAAGTGATGGTCGACACGTTACTGCTCATTCTTTATGCACTCATCGGCGTTGTCATGGCGATTGCCGGGATTGAAGCCTTCCGTGCAAAAGACAACCCGGCTCGAATCGGAACCGGCCTGTTTTGGATCATCATGGCGATTGTTTTTGCGTTCGGGACGCTATTACCGGCAATGGTCGTTGGTATTTTGGTCGTTATTATCGGTATTTTGGCCTTATTCAAGCAGATTCAAATCGGCAAGATCAAGCCGGTTGACGGTGCGCATGCGGCTCAGGCAGCCAAGCGACTTGGCGGCTGGGTGTTTGTTCCAAGCGTTGTACTGGCGATCGTTTCAATTGCCGTTGCCCAGTTTACCAAGTTAGGTGGGCAGGTCGGGATCGGCATTGGCGCGGCGGTCTCATTGATTGTGGCGATCATCATGACCAAGGCACCCGTCAAAATGATTTATAATGATACCCAACGGATGGTACGATCAGTCGGTGCAGCCGGTATTTTACCGCAGTTATTGGCAACATTAGGCGCTGTTTTCACAGCTGCAGGGGTTGGCACTTTAACGGCTAAGTTGATTGCGGGTCTATTTCCGGCAGGCAGTCATCTTGGCGGGGTTATTTTGTACTGTGTGGCGATGGCATTATTCACGATCATCATGGGTAATGCGTTTGCTGCCTTTGCCGTCATTACGGCGGCGATTGGGATTCCATTTGTGATTGCCCAAGGTGCTA